>CBFDVE010000362.1:0-2953 GCA_965613205.1 uncultured Rhodospirillaceae bacterium | reverse complement strand
CCTCCGGCCCCCGCCTCCCGAAGACGGTGCTCTACCAGGCTGAGCTACACTCCGACCGCTGCTGTGCGTCCGCTTTGATCTGCGGGCGTTTGCCTGATAAGGCGGTTTATAGCGCTCAAGCGGGTGTAGGGAAAGGGCTTATTTGTATGGCCCTAATACGGGCGCTCGATGCAGAAGTCGATCAGGCTGTTGAGCGCGTCCTTGATGTCGCCGTCTTTGAGGATGGCCAGAGAATCCCGGGCGATGGCGCCGTAGTGGCGGGCCCGTTCGACCGTGTCGTTCAGGGCACCATGACGTTCGAGCAAACCAAAGGCATGGTTCAAATCGCCGTCCGACTGGTCCAGATCGCCGAGCGTACGGCGCCAGAACTCCCGTTCGGCCTGATCGCCACGGCGGAAGGCCAGGATCACCGGCAGGGTGATTTTGCCTTCCCGGAAATCATCGCCGACGGTTTTACCCAAGGTCGCCTGTTTGGCCGAATAATCGAGCACATCGTCGATCAACTGGAAGGCGGTGCCGAAATTCATGCCAAAGGCATCGAGCGCTTCTTCTTCGATCTTCGGTCGTTCGGCGACGATGGCGCCAAGGCGGCAGGCGGCGGCAAAAAGCTGGGCGGTTTTCGCCTTGACCACATCGAGGTAAGCGGTTTCGCCGGTTTCGGTGTCGTTGGCGGTCATCAATTGCATGACCTCGCCCTCGGCCAGCTGGGCCGAGGCGGCAGACAGAATTCCCATAACGACAACGGAGCCGTCTTCGACCATCAATTCGAATGCCCGGCTGAACAGGAAGTCGCCGACCAGCACGCTGGCCTGGTTGCCCCATACGGCATTGGCCGAGTCCTGGCCCCGGCGCAAGGCGCTTTCATCGACCACGTCGTCGTGCAACAGGGTCGCGGTGTGGATGAATTCGACACAGGTGGCGAGCGTAATATGGCGCCCGCCCCGATAACCACAAAGCTTGGCCGAGGCCAAGGTCAGCATCGGTCGCAGCCGCTTACCGCCGGCTGAAATCACATGCCCGGCCAGTTGCGGGATCAACGCCACCGGGCTTTCCATGCGCTTTAGAATGAGTGCGTTAACCGCCGTCATATCATCGGCGACCAGGGCGGAGAGCTGTTCGAAGGACGGTTTTTTATCCCGTTCCCCCTCCAGATTGACCACAATACCCACGAAAGTTTCCTCTGCTGCTTGACCCGCGCCCGGTTGTTGTAAGAGCATAGGAACCGCAGTGCCCCACGGTCAAGGTGAATTGGTCTGTTATAACATGCAGGAACTGACGCGAACAAATGATCCGGTGTTGCTGTCCTGGTTGCTCCAGGCGCTGGCCCATGTGTCAATCGAAGCCATTGTCTTCGATGTTCACACCAGCATCCTGGAAGGCAGTATTTCGGCCATTCCCCGGCGCATCATGGTGCGCGAGGTCGATATGGTGCGGGCCCGCCGGGTCTTGGATGAAGCCGAAGCCATCGCCGCTGGCGACATCGAAGAAGTCTCCGAATGATCGAAGAAGATACTTTGCTGGGCGGCCGGGTGCGCCTGTTGCAGGGGGATGATGGCTACCGGGCGGCCATCGACCCGGTCCTGCTGGCCGCTAGTATCGCCGCCAACAAAGATCAGCATGTGCTGGATTTGGGTTGCGGTGGCGGGGCGGCGAGCCTGTGCCTGGCCGCACGCGTGGCGGAAATTCATGTCACCGGCCTGGAAATGCAGGCCGATCTGGTCGATCTGGCCCGGCACAGTGCCATCTTGAACGGGCTCGATGCGAGAGTCTCTTTTTTGGCCGGCGATATTCTGTCGCCGCCAACGGTTTTGAAAACCGGGTCATTTGATCATGTCATGGCCAACCCGCCTTACCGGCCCGCCGCCACCGGCCACGCGCCGCCAGACCCGGCCAAGAGGGCGGCCAACGTGGAAGGGGCGGCCAGGCTGAGCCACTGGATTGATTGCGCCATCGCCATGGTGCGGCCCAAAGGCCGGGTGACTTTTATTCACCGGGCCGACCGCAGCCCGGAAATTCTCGCCGCCCTCAATGGCAGGCTTGGCGCCATCACTATAATGCCCCTGTGGCCGAGGGCCGGCGAGGCGGCCAAACGGGTCATCATTCAGGGCCAAAAAGGGGCCCGGGCACCGGCTACAATCCATCCCGGACTGGTCCTGCATGAGCCCGAAGGTGCCTATACGGCGGCGGCGCAGGCGGTGCTGAAAGACGCTGCGGCGTTGGCGCTCTAACTGGCCGCTTGCCATGGTCGAAGGCGGCCTTTACAAAGGCCACATGTTCGGTTTTTCGCTGCCCAAGCTGTTATTTACGGTGTTTGTCGTGGTCGCCATCTGGCACGGCTTCAAGTGGTTTGCCCGCTATCAGGAAGTGCGCCTGGCGGAACGCAACAGGGTCGCTAAATCCGGTGGCGGCGGCAATGCCCCGGCGGCGGAAATAGACAGCGAAGAAATGATCAAATGCCCGGTGTGCGAAACTTATGTGTCGGCCAGCGCGGCGGTATCGTGCGGTCGTGACGGCTGCCCTTATCCGTGACCAGAGTTCATGGCTGACAAACCCGCCCCCAAACCGAATTTTCAGACGATGATTCTGACCCTGCAAAAGTTCTGGGCCGATCACGGTTGTGTGCTGTTGCAGCCCTACGACATGGAAGTGGGGGCCGGAACCTTTCACCCGGCGACGACCCTGCGCGCCCTCGGCCCGGAACCGTGGAAAGCCGCCTATGTGCAGCCTTCGCGCCGCCCCACCGATGGCCGCTACGGCGAAAACCCGAACCGGTTGCAGCACTATTACCAGTTCCAGGTGATCTGGAAGCCTTCGCCGCCCAACAGCCAGGATTTGTACCTCGATAGCCTCAAGGCCATCGGCATCGACCTGGGTTTGCACGATATCCGCTTCGTCGAAGACGACTGGGAAAGCCCGACGCTCGGCGCCTGGGGACTGGGCTGGGAAGTCTGGT
>CBFDVE010000361.1:0-2962 GCA_965613205.1 uncultured Rhodospirillaceae bacterium | reverse complement strand
TGCCGGGCCCTTTTGCAAGGCATTGAAAATTTATCCTGTTGCGTTACGCACTACAACAATATGACCTAACGTGGATTTCGAAAAATATCATTGATCGGCAAGGAGCAAGACCCATGGCAATCAAGATCGGCATGAAACCACCCCATCCGGGTGGCTTTATCAGGCGCTCTGTTTTACCCGATGGCCTGTCCGTTACCGATGCCGCCAGGGCGCTTGGCATCGGTCGTCCGGCCTTGTCCAATTTGTTGAACGAGAAGGCATCGTTATCGCCGGAAATGGCCTTGCGTATTGAAAAGGCATTTGGCGTCAAAATGGATACGCTGCTGCGGTTGCAGGCTCGATATGATGCCAGGCGTATGCGAGAACGAGAGCAGGATATCAGTGTGGACAAGTATGTCCTGGCCTGACGGAGCCGAAATCTAAAGCCCCCGCACCGTTTCCTCGATCAACATATCGACAATGGCCTGCAAGGCCTCGTTCCGGTCGCCTCCGGCCTCGATCACTTTGTCATAAGTGGCGATCTGGTGGTGGGCACTGGTGCCGTTTTCCAGAATCTCGGTGATTCTTTTGACCTCGGTTTGGCAATTCAGGGCCTGGGCGTCTTCGGCGATCAGGCCGAGCAATTCACCGATCAGTTCCTGGCACGGCACGATCTCGCCCCGACCAAAATCGAGCAGGCCTTCATTCAGGCCATAACGCTGCGCCCGCCAGCGGTTTTCGTTGATCAGCATGGGCGCGTACATGCGCCAGCGCTGGTTGTTGCGGCGCAGGCGGTACAACATACGAATGATGCACTGGTACAGGGCGGCGATGGAAAGCGTATCTTCCATGAACGTGCAGACGTCGGATATGCGCATTTCCAGGGTCGGGAAATTGGCGCTGGGCCGGATATCCCACCACATCATGGAGGCATCCCGAATCGACCCGGCAGCGACCAGAACATCAATATGGCGCAGGTATTCCGCATATGAATCAAAGCGTTCGGGCAAGCCCGTGCGCGGCAGCTCATTGAACACGCTCAGCCGGTACGACATCAGCCCCGTATTTTCGCCGCGCCAGAAGGGCGACGATGTGCTGAGCGCCAGCAAGTGCGGCAGGAAATAACTGGCCTGGTTCATCAGATCGATGCGCAGTTCATCATCGTCGATGCCCACATGCACATGCATGCCGCAAATCAGCAGCCTGCGGGCGACACCCTGCATGTCGTTGGCCAGCATGTCATAGCGTTCCCCTTCGCTGTGGTGCTGGTGCTGCCATTCGGAAAACGGATGGGTCGAGGCGGCGATCGGGGCCAGGCCGTAGTTGTCGGCCACCTGGGCCACCGTGGCCCGCAATTCACCCAGTTCCTGGCGGGCGTCATCAATCGTCGAACAGATGCCGGTAGCCACTTCGATCTGGGACTTGAGAAATTCCGGCTTGACCAGATTGGCCAGTTTTTCGGAACATTCGGCGAGCAACTGTTGCGGCGGGTCGGATGCCAGATCGCGGCTGTCCCGGTCGACCAGCAGATATTCTTCTTCGATACCGAGGGTGAAAGCGGGCTCTTTGACCGTCATCGCATGATCTCCCTAAACATGATCTCCCTAAAAATGTTCGACCCGGTGCAGATGTTCGATGGCGAGAATGTCCCTGAAGGCATCGGCCAGGATCGTTGCCCAGCGTTCGACTCCCGCAGCCGTTTCGATCAGGTCCTGGCGAATTTCCACGGCGACGTTGGGCAGCCCGGCGGCCCCGGCATGGAGATCAAGCGTATAGGCGACATCTTTGCCCGAATAGGGTTCGTTGTCGCCGACTTGCAAATCGCCGACCCGGTTCAGTTTTTCCAGCAGCGGCACGGCCATACGCGGGTCCCGGTTCCACAACACGCCGATATCCCAGTCGCGATCTTCGCCGGCCAGCGACGGGGTGAAGCTGTGCACGGAAAAAAACGCCGGTACCACGCCGCGCCGCCACAGGTGCGCCACCGCGTTGGTTATGGCGTGATGGTAGGGCCAGAAAAAGCTTTCGATACGCATTGTTTGCGCCGCCTCGCCTAAATTTGAATTACCGGGCACGGTTGTCGTATCACTGATTTCCGGGATCGACTGCGGATCGCCGGGTTGCCGGTTGACATCGACCAGCAATCGCGAATATCCGGCCAGCACGGCGCACGCATCAAGCTTTTCAGCCAGTCGCCGGGTCACCGCGGCGGCGCCGATATCCCAGGCGATATGGCGTTCCAGCGCGGCCTGATCCAGGCCCAGGGAGTTCATGGCGGCGGGGATGGCGCGGCTGGCATGATCGCACACCATCAACAGGGTCGCCGGGCCTTCCGCATTGACCATTTCGTAAGGCAGCGGGTCGTCGGGTCCAATCAGGCTATGGAATTGCGGGTCGGGGCTGGAATTGTGCATGGGCTCCATTTATACCTGTGCCGGGGCGACTGTCGAGCGGGCTTTTCTGAAATAACTGGCGATTGACAACAAGAGCCTTTAAGAGCTTGGCATGATCAACACCCGGAAAATTGAAATCAACCGGACAAGCGCCCAGGGATTGGCCCTGGCGGCCCTGTTTATCGGTGCCGTGACGCTGGGATTATCACCCATTTTCGTCCGCCTGAGCGAGCTCGGGCCGACCGCCACGGCCTTCCACCGGGTGTTCCTGGCCCTGCCGTTGTTGATGTTGTGGAACGGCCAAAACAAGCCTGCCGAAACCGGGCGCAAAATACCGGGTCGGCGCGATTACGGGATCATGGCCCTGGCCGGGTTTTTCTTCGCCGGTGACCTGGTGTTCTGGCACTGGTCCCTGAAATTCACCACTGTCGCCAATTCGACCCTGCTCGCCACCCTGTCGCCCGTGTGGGTGACGTTGGGCTCGTTCCTGATTTTCAAGGAACGGTTTTCTCTGACCTTCCTGCTCGGCATCGTCGTTGCGGTGCTGGGGGCGGCGGTGCTCATGGGCGGCAGCTTCCAGTTCGGCATGG
>CBFDVE010000360.1:0-2974 GCA_965613205.1 uncultured Rhodospirillaceae bacterium | reverse complement strand
TTCTGATGGATGACCTGATCGAGCTGTGGACGCGGGAAAAATTCACCGCCTGTTATGTCACCCATAATCTGGCCGAGGCGGTGGCGCTCGGCCACCGGATTGTGGTGTTGTCCCGGCGACCCGGCAAAATCCGCGAGATCGTCGATATCGATATTGCCTTGAATGAAAGACGCGAGCAGGGGGCCAAACTGGAGGTCCTGCAAAAACAGTTGTGGTCGCTGATGCGCGACGAGGCCCTGGCCGCAGATCAGGAACTGGTCGATGCCTGAACCATCAAAACCCGTCCCCTTTCGCGGCAAAGGGTTCGTCACCCGGCCGCGCAGAATTATCGGCCCGGTGGTGTTCGTCGCCATCATCGCCTTTTGGGAATATGGCTCGCGCAGCGGATTTATCAGCTCGCTGGTGCTGCCCGCGCCGAGCGAAGCGGCCGAGGCATTTCTGGAACTGGTGCAAAGCGGCATGTTGTGGAAACACTTGAGTGCGTCCCTGTACCGGTTGGCTGTGGGCTGGTCGGCGGGCACCGCGCTGGGAGTCAGCGTCGGTTTGATGATCGGTTTGTTTTCGGTCGCCAGGGCGACCATGTCACCCATTGTTTCGGCCTTGTTTCCGATCCCCAAGATCGCCCTGCTGCCCCTGTTCATTATCTGGTTCGGCATCGGCGAAGGATCGAAGGTGGCGACCATATTGTTCGGCACCTTTTTCCCGACCGTGATCGCCACCTATGGCGGCGTCGATAATGTCGACCGGGGCTTGATCCGCATGGGGCAATCCTTCGGCCTGTCGTGGTCATCAATCGTGCGAAAGATTATTCTGCCCGGCGCCCTGCCCGCCATCCTGTCCGGGTTCCGTATTTCCACATCCATCGCCATCGTGCTGCTGGTGGCAGCCGAAATGATTGGCGCCGAATTCGGGGTCGGCGCCTATATCCTGATTGCCGGCAGTTTCATGGCCACCGACCAGCTCATCGCCGGGGTCGCCATTTTGTCGGCCATGGGCCTGACCATGTCGTGGATTATCGGCAAGGCGGAAAAATATTTGCTTAACTGGCGGACCTAATCTTGTTCTTTTTCGACCTTGCCCAGATACGGTAACGAGCGATAATTTTCGGCGTAGTCGATGCCATAGCCGACGACGAACAGGTCGGCGATGGTGAAGCCGATAAAATCCACATTGATTTCGGTTTCCCGGCGCGACGGCTTGTCGAGCAGGGTGCAGGTCAGGATGGTTTCGGTGCCGTTGGCGTGCAGGAGATTCTTGGCGTAGGCGAGGGAATTGCCCGTATCGACGATATCATCGACCAACAGCACGGGCCGGTCATCGCCGATGGTCGGGTAGCCGCCGATCAGCACCACATCGCCGGTGGCTTTTTGCCGGTTGCCGTAGCTCGACAGGCGGAGAAATTCCACCTGGCTGGAGCGGCCGGCCTTGTCGAGCGCCCGGATCAGATCAGCCAGGAAAACGAAGCTGCCCTTGAGCACGCCGATAACATCTAAGTCAGACGGCACCGCGCGGGCGATCTCGTCGGCCAGTTCGGTAACCCGCGCGGCGATTTCCTGTTCGCTGAAAAGCATTTTGATGTCTGTCATTTTGCTACTCTTTCACCCTCTGGTCCTGTAGACAAGGGCTTCCGGTCCTGTAGACAAGGGCGCTGATTTCAAAACCAAGGGTTTCTCCCCCCATGCCAGCTTCGGGCTCTCTAATCCGGGTCTTCGTGCCCTTCGCACTCGGCTATTTCCTGTCCTACCTGTACCGGGTGGTCAATGCCGTTATTGCGCCCGATCTGATAACTGATCTGGGTCTGGGGGCGTCGGACCTGGGCCTGCTGACCAGCGCCTACTTCCTGACCTTCGCCCTGTTCCAGTTACCCCTGGGGATTTTGCTCGACCTGTACGGACCGCGCAAGACCGAGGCCCTGCTGCTGCTGATCGCGGCGATCGGGGCTCTGGTGTTCGCCCTGGCGGAAACGCCGGGCGGGCTGATTATCGGCCGGGCGCTAATCGGGCTCGGGGTATCGTCGTGCCTGATGGCGGCGTTCAAGGCCTATGTGATCTGGGTGCCCAAGGATCGCCTGCCCCTGATCAACGGATTCCAGATGGCGGCCGGCGGTTTGGGGGCTCTGACCGGCACCGTGCCGGTGCAAGCGGCCCTCGGGTATACCGACTGGCGCGGCGTATTCCTGGTCCTGGCGGCGGTCACCGTGCTGATTTCCGCGCTGATCTATTTCACCGTACCCCGGCGTCAAGAAGGCACGGCGAGGGCAACAGGGGCCGGCTTGAAAGACCAGATCAGGGGCATTGGCGAGATTTTCACCAGCCCGGCGTTCTGGTGGGTGGCGCCCGTGGCGGTGGCTTCGCAAACATCGTTTCTGGCCATCCAGAGCCTGTGGTCGGGGCCGTGGCTGGCCGATGTGGGCGGCTTGCCCCGGGATCAGGTGGCCAGTCATTTACTGCTGATTGCGGTGGCCATGATCGCCGGTTTCATTTCCATGGGCGTGATTGCCGACCGGCTCGGGCGCCTGGGGGTCAAACCCATGAGCCTGGCCATTATCGGCATGACCCTGTTCATGGTCATGCAGGCCGCCATCACCTTCCGGGTGAGCGACAATATTCTGCTGCTGTGGATGGCCTTTGGATTTTTCGGCACCACCGGCATCTTGACCTATGCGGCGCTGTCGCAGAAATTTCCCAGCCATCTGGCCGGGCGGGTCATTACGGGACTGAATTTGCTGGTGTTTGTTGCCGCCTTCGGGGCCCAGTGGGGCATCGGGGCGATCATCGGCAGGTGGGACAAAACCGCAGACGGGGGCTATAATCCGGACGGATACCAGGCGGCGTTCGGCCTGATGCTGGCGGTCCAGATCGTTTCGCTGGTGTGGTTGATTGCCTTTAACAAAGGCCGACGGGCCTTTAATTCATAGTCTGTTTTTCTTCGGAGCCTGCAATGATTGCTCGCTACAGTCGTCCCGAGATGGTCG
>CBFDVE010000359.1:0-2988 GCA_965613205.1 uncultured Rhodospirillaceae bacterium | reverse complement strand
AGGGTCAGCATCAAGGCCGGGCGAGAAAGCCCAATCTGACTTAGCCCGGACGCCCGCATGACCACCAACTCACGGTCCGAGATCAGCTTCGCGTAAACGAATACGATGACGATGAACAATGCGATGGGCAACACAATGGTCAGAAAGTTGGGCAGCAGGAGAAGATTTAACTGCATGAAAGTAGCGGCGGAAATTCCCCGATTGACGATCATCTCGACCAGCCTGAGGGATTGAGTCAACCAAATGATGGCGGTCAACCCCGTCGCAACCAGTACCAGCCCCATGAACAATTGCATAAGGATGTATTTATTAAAGCCGCCCATTCTCGCACAGTCTTTCGCAGGGTTGGACGTCAAAATGTGTGAAAAACTCTAAAAAATCAAGGCTTAAACGGTTTTTCTTCAAATATCATCGATGTTGATTTCACTGACAATCGAACCGCCACGCAGGACTGTTTCGCTCTGACCGGGAACTTCGCTCAGCACATGATCGGCATAAAAACGGGCGCTGGCGATTTTTGCCCGGCCAAATTCCCCCTCGGGTTCGTTTTCGCTCACGGCCAGGGCGGCGGCCCCCATCATCCAGCCCCCGGCGGTATTGCCCAGCAGGGTCAGATAGGGCACGGCCACGGCCAGGGCATCGTTCGGTTTGCTGGCATAGGTCTCGACGATCCAGTCCGTCGCCTGTTTCAGGCCGCTGAGAGCGGTCTCTAAACGGTCGCCGATGACTGCCAATTGATCGTTTCCCGACGCCTTCAGCCGATCAACAACGGTTTTCATGTCGTCGATCAGGATGGCGACGGTGTGGCCCTGATCACGAGCCACCTTGCGACCGATCAGGTCTATTGCCTGAATACCGTTGGTGCCTTCGTAAATAGTCGCAATGCGGGCGTCCCGCAGGTGCTGGGCGGCACCGGTTTCCTCGATATAACCCATGCCGCCGTGGACCTGGATACCGATGTTGGCGATATCGATGCCGTTGTCGGTGGACCAGGCCTTGACCACGGGAATCAGCAAATCGACCATGTTCTGGGCGCCTTGGCGCCGGTCCTGATCCGGATGGCGTTTGGCGGCGTCTAATGTGGCGGCCGTGTAATAAGCCAGTGCCCGGGCCGCCTCGTTGCGTGATTTCATGGACATCAACATGCGTTTTACATCCGGGTGGTGAATGATCGCCACCGGGGCCGGGTCCGAGCCACCCGTGGCCCGGCTCTGAATACGGTCGCGGGCGAAATCACGGGCTTGTTGAAAGGCCCGCTCACCAATGGCCACCCCTTGCAGGCCGACGGCCAGGCGGGCGTTGTTCATCATCGTGAACATGTAACGGATGCCGTTGTTTTCCTCGCCGACCAGGTAGCCCGTGGCACCGCCATCGTCGCCAAACGACATAACGGCGGTGGGGCTGGCGGAGATTCCCAGTTTGTGTTCGATGGATACGCAGTGCAGATCATTGCGGTCCCCCAGCGTGCCATCGTCGTTGACCATGAATTTCGGCACCACAAACAAGGAAAGACCTTTGATGCCCGGCGGCGCGTCGGGTACCCGGGCCAGCACCATGTGGACGATGTTGTCGGTCATGTCGTGTTCGCCATAGGTGATAAACACCTTCTGGCCGGTGATTTTGTAGTCGTCGCCCTGCCGTTCGGCCCTGGATCGAACCTGGGCCAGGTCTGTTCCGGCCTGCGGTTCGGTCAAATTCATGGTGCCGTTCCAGTGACCGCTGATCATGTTCGCAAGAAATTTTTTTTTCAGATCATCCGACCCGTGCGCCGACAGCAATTCGACGGCTCCTTGCGTCAACAGGGGGCACAGAGCAAACGCCATGTTCGATGAATTCCACATTTCCGACAGTGCGGTCGAGACCAGCCAGGGCAGCCCCTGGCCGCCAAAGTCCGGATCAAAGGGCACCCCGTTCCAGCCCCCTTCGACGAACTGGGCGTAGGCTTCCTTGGTCCCTTTCGGGGTTCGCACCACGCCGTTGTCAATATGGCAGCCTTCCACATCACCGTCGTGATTGAGGGGCGCGATCACCCCGGTCGCCAGTTTACCGGCTTCTTCCAGCACCAAATCGACCAAGTCGGGGGTGGCCTCCTGGTAGCCGGGGAAACCGGCGATGCCGTCCAGATCGCACAGTTCGTTGATGACAAACCGCATGTCGTCGAGGGGGGCTGCGTAGTCGGACATTTGTGGTTTCCTGAAAAAGTGAACGGGTTTCGCACATTTTAACGCAATTCGAAGTTGCCCTAAAGAACCTTGCCCGGATTAAGCAGGTTATCGGGATCGAGGGTCTGTTTGAGTTGTCGCATGAGGTCGATTTCGACGCCGGATTTATAACGGGCCAGATCGTCGCGCTTGAGCACACCGATGCCATGTTCGGCGCTGAAACTGCCATCCATGGTCATGACAAGATCGTGAATCTGCCGATTGATGTCATGCCTCTTTGCCAGAAAGGCCTCGTCCTCCATATGAGTTGGCTGGCTCAGATCGAAATGTATGTTGCCATCCCCCGCATGACCGAAGGCGCACACGCGGCTGCCCGGCAGCGTATTTTTGACCAGCGCGGTTGCCCGGCTAAGAAATTCGGGAACGCTGGAAACCGGCACCGAGACATCATGCTTGACCGAAGCCCCGACAAATTTCTGGGCTTCCGGTATGGTTTCGCGCAATCGCCAAATATCGTCGGCCTGAGTTCCGCTTTCGGCGATCACCGCGTCTTCGATAACGCCGTCTGCCAGGGCCTGGTTCAGGGTGGTTTCCAGAACCTCGCGTAAGTCCTTGCTCATGCCGCTGACCTCAATCAGGGCGTATTGACCATGGTTTTGCGCAAACGGGTCGGTGCAGGACTCGATATGTTCAACGGTGATGTCGAAGGCAAAGCGGTTGATAATTTCAAACGCGGTCAGGCTGTCGCCGGTGGCGGCGCGCATCCGTCCGAACAGGCCCAGCATGGCGGACGCATCTTTGGCCGCGCACAGGGCGGTTTCGCGAT
>CBFDVE010000358.1:0-2999 GCA_965613205.1 uncultured Rhodospirillaceae bacterium | reverse complement strand
CATTTGTGGCCCTTGCGGAGATAAAGCGTGAACCGGCGGCCTTCCTTGATCCGCAGCCGCAACATTGACATGCCGCCTTCGTAGGCGATTTCCTGCAAGGTGATGGTTTTGTTCCAGGGGGCGTCGATCACTTGCAGATCAGTCACGGTGGTGGCGGCGGTCACGGCGGAGACTCCTTAGTCGAAAGTAACGCGGTCATAATAGCGGGCGCGCAAAATCAAACGCGTCGCCACGTCTGTATCGTTGAATGCGCTGCGATTGTGAAGCACATTGTTGCAGATAACGCCCTGCCCGGCGGCGGGGCGGTAACTTATAATATAGGGTGACGGTGTTGCCATGATCCGGACCAGACAGGCCACGGCGGCCAAAGTGGTGTCATCATCGCGCCATCGGATTGAGCGGGTGCGCGCCGTATAGCGCATGTGCAACTCGGGCCCGAAGGAAAATACCGGGCCACCCCGGGCCGGGCGAATTTCGCCGCCGGCATCTTCATTGGCCGGAATGGTCATGGCCTCGGGGTGCATCAGTGCCTGGGCAAAATCCGGGTTTTCGTCGCGCACCAGGATATAGGCGATTTCCGGGTCGATCATCTGATTGTGACCACCGCTGGCCGATGGGCTGACGCAATGCAGGGCCATGCCGCGAATTTGCCGTTCGGGCGGATTGTAATAGCCATCCGTATGCCAGCTTATGGCTCTGTCCGTGTAGGGGATGTAGCGTTTGCGCGTCGTCCCTTGCGACACCGCGAGCGGGGTGATGGCATCATCGTCGGCACCCAGGTTGGCATCCAGCCGGTGCAATCCCAGTTGCTGACCAAGAGTTCGCATATGCCGCCGGGCCTGATCCGTATCGCCTGCCCTGGCCCCGTAAATCACCATATTGAATGTGCCGAGCAGTTCGGCCATGCGGGCCAGTTCCCCAGGGCTGGCCTGACCCATGTTTGCAAGGTCAACCACCGGCAATTGGGCGCCCCCTCGATAGGCCGCCAATTTGCCCTCCCGCCACCGCGCATAAGAATCGTTATCAGTCATTTACAGGCCCTTGCCACCAAAGTTACGTTCAGGATAAAACTCGCCGATGATCCCGACAGGCTCAAAATATATCCATAAAGTTGTCAAAAAACCCATACAAATCAAGGCCTGAAAGAAAATTATCCGAAAGCTGAAATTAATGTAAGAAAGCTATAGATTAACGACACCATATTAGATTATAGTAATATACAATACATAAAGATCAAAGCGGCATCATCACCGGTTGGATGGGTCGCCATAAAAACAAGACCGGCAAACTGATTTAGGAGAGAACGTTCGGGAGAAAGATCGTCGGCAGCCAGATGATCCTGATGATTTAGGATCATCCCGCCATTTAGAGTTTAAAGTTTTCGCAATATCTGCCGCCAGGGGTTTGCAGGCAGGTCTGGTGAAACGGCTCAAACAAAAGCGCGGGGGGGAATGGTGGTCGGATTTTGATTTTTCCTTTTTAACCCGTGTTTCTCATGCCATGGCATCGTGTCCTGGCGTGGTGGGATACATAACATTCTGTGGAGGATGTCCATGGCTACGCAAATGCCCAAAACGCCCATGCTCGATCAGCTCGAAGATGGCCCCTGGCCCAGCTTCGTAACCGGTCTGAAGCACCTGGCAACCGACGACAAGCCCTACGCGCCGATGATGAAATCGCTGCTCGGCCAGCTTGAGCTTTCCTATGAAACCCGCAAGGGTTACTGGAAAGGCGGCACCGTTGGGGTACGCGGGTATGGCGGCGGTATTATCCCGCGCTTTTCCGAAGTGGCCGGCGAGTTCCCCGAATCTTCCGCATTTCACACCCTGCGCGTCATGCCGCCGGCCGGGATGCACTACGACACCAAGACCCTGCGCAAACTGTGCGACATCTGGGAAAAATATGGTTCCGGTTTGATCGCCTTCCACGGCCAGTCCGGCGACATCATGTTCCAGGGTATTTCGACCGCCAACATCCAGCCCTGTTTTGATGAGTTGAACGACTACGGCTTCGATCTGGGCGGTGCCGGTGCGTCGGTCCGGACATCCATGAGCTGTGTCGGTTCAGCCCGTTGTGAACAGTCCAACTTCGATGAACAGCGGGCCTTGCGCACGGTCATCAACAATTTGCTTGATGACATGCACCGCCCCAGTCTGCCCTACAAAATCAAGTTCAAGTTCAGTGGTTGCGCCAACGACTGCGTCAATGCCTCGCAACGGGCCGACGTTGCCGTGATCGGCACCTGGCGCGACGACATCATCGTCAATCAGGACCAGATCAAGGCCAAAGTCGCCGAGATTGGCCGCAAGGGCTTCAATGACCAGGTCGTCAACATGTGCCCGACCCGGGCCCTGTCGTTGAACGACGACGACACCCTGGAAATCGACAACAAAAGCTGCGTCCGTTGTATGCACTGCATCAACGTCTGCACCAAGGCCCTGAGCCCTGGCAACGACAAGGGCGTGTCGATCCTGGTCGGCGGCAAGCGCACCCTGAAGATCGGCGATTTGATCGGCTCCATGGTGATCCCGTTCATGAAGCTTAAATCAGACGAAGATTTCGACAAGTTGCAGGAACTGAGCGAAGCGATGGTCGAATTCTTCGCCGACAACGCCCTTGAGCACGAACGCACCGGCGAAATGATCGACCGCATCGGCCTGATCAATTACCTGGAAGGCATTGGCATCGAGGTCGACCCCAACATGGTTGCCCATCCCCGTACCAGTTCGTATTTCCGTTCTGATGACTGGGACGAGCAGGCCGACAAGTGGAACCAGCGCAAGGCCAATTCGGCCGCCGCTGAATAAGGACGCCATGACGGCCTGGATCATCTGCTCCAGGCCGTCGGCACATCTTATGTAAAGACAATGATTTTTATAAGTTGGAGTAAATAATATGAGCGAGGCCCAGGAAAAACCCCGCATGCCCATCGAATCTGGCGTCCCCGATCCCCTGCCGTTGATGCATCCGGTGATGCGCGACAACTATGGCAAGTGGGA
>CBFDVE010000357.1:0-3000 GCA_965613205.1 uncultured Rhodospirillaceae bacterium | reverse complement strand
CCTGCAGGTAATTACCGACCAGTTCAGTCCATTGCCGAACCTGTTCCTTCGGCGCCCTGGCGTAGCCATAGCCCGGCAAATCGGCGATGGTCAGGCGACCGCCCAGATCGAAGAAATTAAGCTGCTGGGTGCGGCCAGGCGTGTTCGACGTGCGGGCCAGGGTTTTGCGGTTGGTCAGGGCGTTGATCAGGCTCGACTTGCCGACGTTTGATCGGCCGGCGAAGGCGATTTCCGGCAGGCCGTTGTCGGGTAAATCATCGAGCGAAACGGCGCCGAGCAGAAACGTACATTCCCTGGCGAACAACAGCCGTCCGGCTTCCAGTTCCGGTTCGGTCGCATCGATCAGACTGTCGGGCATTGTTACTTGACGCCCATCCGATACATGATGGTCTTCTGCTGGAGTATCGAGAGGGAATTATTCCAGGCCCAGTAGATCACCAGTCCGGCCGGGAACCGGGCCAGCATGAAGGTGAACAGGATCGGCAGGAACATGAAGATCTTGGCCTGGGTGGGGTCGGCCGGTGGCGGGTTCAGCCTTTGTTGCAGGAACATGGTGAGGCCCATCAACAAGGGCCAGAAACCGATCAGCACGGCTTGGGGCAGGACATCGGCGGCCCCCCATTCGATCAGGCCGAACAGTTCGAACACGTTGGTCGGGTCCGGTATCGACAAATCCTGAATCCAGCCAAAAAACGGCGCCTGGCGCATTTCGATGGTCACGTACAATACTTTATAAAGGGAGAAGAAGACGGGAATTTGCACGACCATGGGCAAACAACCGGCCGCCGGATTGGCTTTTTCACGCTTGTACAAGGCCATCATTTCCTTGTTCAGCGCCATCTTGTCGTCGGCGAAGCGTTCCCGCAGTTTGACCATTTCCGGTTGCAGTTTTTTCATCTTGCTCATGGCCTTGTAGGACTTGTTGGCCAGCGGGAAGAACAAAAGCTTGATTAGAACGGTCAGCAGCAAAATGGCAATGCCGAAATTGCCGACCCGTTCCTCAATCCAGATCAGGGTGTAGAAGATCGGCTTGGTCAGGAAGTAGAACCAGCCGAAATCTATCGCCAGGTCGAAGCGGGCGATACCAAAGGCCTCTTCGTAGGCATCCAGTTTCTTGACTTCCTTGGCCCCGGTAAACAGGTGCGACACCACTTCACCGGAAGTGCCCGGCGCGATCGCCACGGCGGCCCCCAAAAAGTCGGCCTGATATTTGTCCAGGTCACCGGATTTGCGATAGCCGAAGTTGGTGGTTACCGACGTTTTCTGGTCCGGCACCAGGGCGACCAGCCAGTATTTATCGGTGATCCCCAGCCAACCGCCGGTGGTGGTGTTGGTGATGACATTTTTGTCTTCCCGCAAATCGTCGTAGTCGACTTCCTGCAAGGTGCCATCGAACACCCCAAGCAGCCCTTCGTGCAGAATATACAAGGTGCTCACGTTAGGTGTTCCGTGACGGGATATCAGGCCATAGGGGTGCAACGTCACCGGTGCAGTGCCCTTGTTGATGACCCGCTGGGTGATGCTGAACATATAATTTTCATCGATGGTGATGATCCGTTCGAAGGTCAATCCTTCGCCGTTGTCCCAACGCAGAGTAACCGGTTTATCCGATCGCAAGGTGGTCGTGCTGGCCTTCCACAGAGTATTTTCATTGGGCACACTAATGCCGTTGCCGACCCAGCCGTATTCGGTGAAGTAGGCCCCTTTGGTGCCGCTGGGGCTGAGCAGCACAATGGGCGGGCTGCTGTCGTCCAGGGTTTCACGATAATCCGACAGGGTCAGATCATCGATGCGACCGCCGCGCAAGGAAAGGGAGCCATGAACCCGGTCGCCTTCGATGGTCACCCGGGGACTTTTGGCCAGCACTTCGCGGGCCTGTTGCCTGAGAACCTCGCTGCTGACCGGCACCGCAACGGTGGCCTGGGATGATCCGGCAAGGGACGGGATCTGGACATCACCGGAGGCCGAACTGGTCGGCACCGAGGGCACCGTCGCCGCTTGACCGATCGACTGCCCTTCGCTTATTGCCTGATCTTCGAGCGGCACAGGCGGGTAGCGCCAGGAAGCGTAAAATTCATAGCTGAGCAGGATGACGACAGAAAAAACAACTGCCAGAACCAGATTTTTATTATCGTTCATTTAAGGGTATTCCATCGTCATAAGCGTGATCGGCGTGGCTGCACGCGGCAGGGTGACCGGCATGTTCGGCCTGTTCGGCCTGTTCAGCCTGTTCAGCCAAGGCCGATCCGGCAACCGGATCAAATTCCGAGCCGCCCCAGGGGTGGCATCGGCCAATCCGGCGCAATGCCATGGCGCTCCCTTTCAGGGGGCCATGATGGTTCAGTGCGTCCAGGGCATAGGCAGAACAGGTTGGATAAAATCGACAGGAACCGGGCAGCACCGGCGATATCAGCAACTGATAACCGCGCACCAGGACCATAAGGACCCGGCTCAGCGGTCTTCCGATCAGAGTGCGGATCATGGTCATCAAGGCGCCTTACAAATTCAGCAATACAATCGGGGCTATCCTAACAGTAGGCACCCATTTTTCTCAACGCGGTTTCCAGGTCACCAAGCAAGGCGGCGAATGACCGCTCGATCGTGCCCTGCCGACCGATGACAACGAAATCGTGGCCATCGCGGCCATGGCGGCCAATGACCTGCCCGGCGACCGCACGCAGGCGGCGGCGGACCCGGTTACGACGCACCGCATTGCCGACCTTGCGGGAAACCGTAAACCCGACACGTGATTGGACCCCGTCGATTTCCGTGTCAGCGCGGCGACGCACCTGCAATATCAATCCGCTGGCAACCCATTTTTTACGGGTTGCGGCGACCTTGAGAAATTCCGCTCGCTTTTTCAGGCGATTTACAGGCAAGACACTGTCGTTCAGGCTGACAGGCGTTTACGGCCCTTGGCGCGGCGATGGGCCAGGATTCGGCGACCGCCGACAGAGGACATACGGTTGCGAAAACCGTGACGACGGCTGCGAACCAGCC
>CBFDVE010000356.1:0-3011 GCA_965613205.1 uncultured Rhodospirillaceae bacterium | reverse complement strand
CTTCTGATCCAGTGGGGCGTGTTCGGCAACATCCCGAACGAAACACCGGAAAACAGCAAGGCGATCAGCCGACACCCGAAAACCGCCGCCATCTTCAAGATTAAAACCGAACGTCAACTCAAGATCCTCATCGCCGAAGACAATCCGATCAATCAACGACTGATAAAAGCGACAATTGAGGCTTTTGGCCATCAGGCGGAAGTTGTCGAAAATGGGCTGTTGGCCGTCGCGGCTGTTATCGGCGGAGATTTTGACCTGCTCTTCATGGATGTGCGAATGCCCGAAATGAACGGCTCAGACGCGACCCGGACCCTGCGAAAATTACCCGGCGCCAAATCCGCAATTCCAATTATCGCCGTCACATCCGATGCCACCAATGAACATCGAAAGGAGTATATGGAAGCGGGAATGAATGATTGCGTTGGCAAACCCATTAACCGTGCTGAAATGCTTGAAGCCATAAACAAGGTCATGGGCGAAGAAATTCATGTCCGTACCGAAGTGGAAGGATCCGGCCAAAAATAAAGCGGAAAACTCTACGGTTTGACCTGTCGATCCGTAATGCCAGACTTTTTTCAAGCACGGGTAGCGGTACGTTGAGGCATTTTGGAGGACACTATGGCAACGGATTTTCGAAGGATAACGTTCAACCAGAATGAATTGCGGACGGCGATTGACAGTCACCCAGGTATTGGTAAAGCCCCGGAGGGTGAAATATCGATTATCCGGTCGAAACGGGTGGATGGTCAAAACGGGTACGAGATCGAGGCTTTCGACCTGGAGTCCCAGCAAGCTCAGCAATATTTTATCGATGAAGACGACGCCCTTGAGATGTTGATCCAGTCCTGTTTGCTAAGCCCAGTCCTGTTTGCTAAGCAATGTCGCCCTGCCCAGGATCGCCCGCAAGCTGGTTCGGGAAGTTGATTGACAATTATGCCTGGATCTGATCATGGGTTAACTGTTTGAGCGCGAGTTTGAAGAAAAGCCTTTTGGCCAAGGGGCGGGGGCCATATATTGAACAAAGACAATTCATTTTCTTAAAAAACCGGTCTGCGAAAGCCGGTGACGGTACGGGATATGACTGAAGAAAGAGAACTGCTCAAGCTGGCTCAGGAAAAATTGCAGCAATTGCAGGAAGAAAACGAACATCTGTCGACTTCCTTCTTTGAGCTTATGGATGCCCAGAAGGCCGAAGCCGAGCAGATGGTCCAGTTAACAGAACAACTGTGGGCCGTTGAATCCGCCCTGGCCGAGAGCAAGGAGAAAGCCCTCGAACAGATGGGATTGATGAAATCGAAAATCGAATCGGTCAGTGCCTATGTACAGGACACATTGGTGGCAGCCGACAAGAATGCCTCGAGTATGGAATTGGCGGCCCGTGTTTACGAATTGGGTCAGATGACCGATCTTGAGGAAATTGATCAAAAGATTGCCGAATTCAACGACAATTTGGAAATGACGACCAAGCTCTAATCAGGCCCAATGGTCCGGCAAGTATATTATTTTCAACAACATAACCGGGAGTGACGCCATGGCATGGCAGGGCAAAATATTGCGAGTGGATTTAGGCACTCACACCTGTAGCGCCGAAGACCTGAATATGGACTGGGCCCGGCAATATCTGGGACAGCGGGGGTTGGGGTCAAAATATCTGATGGCGGAAAGCGATCCAACGGCTGATCCCGTCTCGCCGCAAAACAAATTGATCTTCGCCACCGGTCCCCTGACCGGAACCTCGGCGACCACGGGGGGGCGATATTCGGTGGTCACCAAGGGCGCCTTGACCGGGGCCATCGCGTGTTCCAATTCGGGCGGCTATTTTGGCGCCGAACTCAAGTATGCCGGATGGGATATGGTGATTTTCCAGGGCGCTTCGAAAACCCCGGTATACCTGCTCATTTTGGATGATCATGTGGAGTTGCTGGACGCCACCGGCTACTGGGGCAAATCCGTTTGGCAAGTCGAACCGGCGCTTAAGGCCCGGCACCAGGACCCCTTGATGCGGGTCGCATCGATTGGCCGCGCCGGCGAATTGGGCGTCAAGTATGCCTGTATTGTCAACGATCTGGACCGGGCGGCGGGTCGCTCCGGCGTCGGTGCCGTGATGGGGTCGAAAAACCTCAAGGCGATCGCCGTTCGTGGCACCGTCGGGGTCAGGGTTAATGACGCGACCGCCTTCATGGCCCAGGCGGGAGAAATCAATCAGCGCATTGTCGACAGCAAGACGCGCCAGCGATTGGAACGCAGTGGCACCATGCCGATGATGGACGTGACCAATGCCTATGGCAGCCTGCCGACCCGAAACAACCGGGAAGTCCAGTTTGATGGTATCGACGGGGTCAATGTGGCGGCCATGAAGGCGGTCCGGCAATCCGATGGGCGGCCAAATTTAAAGACCAACAAGGCCTGCTTCGCTTGTAGTATCGGTTGTGGCCGGGTCGCCGAAATGGACCCGACCCATTTTTCTCTTAACGGCAAGAAGGACTATCGGCGTGTCTCCGGCGGCCTGGAATATGAAGCCGGGTATTCGCTCGGGGCGATGGTCGGGGTCACCGATATCGAGGCCGCGACCTATGCCAATTTTGTCTGCAACGAACAGGGCATGGACCCCATCTCTTTCGGCGCGACCCTGTCGGCGGCCATGGAATTGTTTGAAACCGGCGCCTTGAGCGAGCAGCAAACCGGCGGCATCAAGCTCAACTTCGGATCGGCCGAGGCGTTGGTGAAAATGGTCGAATTGACCGGCAACGGCGAGGGTTTCGGGGTCGAACTGGGATTGGGGTCTCGTCTGCTGTGCGAAAAATACGGTCATCCGGAATTTTCCATGGCCGTCAAGGGACAGGAAATACCGGGCTACGATGGCCGCGCCATGCAGGGTATGGCACTGGCCTATGCGACCAGTAACAGGGGGGCCTGTCATCTGCGGGCCGATACCTACGCCGATGATTTCGAACGGGTCGATCCAGATGGCAAGGCCGAAATTGTCGCCCGTTCCCAGAACGAAAACAGCG
>CBFDVE010000355.1:0-3028 GCA_965613205.1 uncultured Rhodospirillaceae bacterium | reverse complement strand
CGTCGCCGGTTTTTCGATGAATGATCTGAACGTTTCGACCGAAGACAATCAGTTGATTGTCCGTGGTCACCAGCAACAGGACGACCGGCAACGCGTCTACATGCACCGGGGCATCGCGGCCAGGCAATTTCAACGCAGTTTCGTGCTGGCCGAAGGGATCGAGATCAAAGGCGCTATGCTGGACAACGGCTTGCTCAATATTGATCTGGAAAGGCTGGTGCCGGAACCGCAAGTGCGCACTATTGAAATCAAGTCAGGCGGCGGCCAGAAAAAGTCCAAAACCATTGATATGAATTAGGCCGCCTGAATAGCGGCCGATTCGGTTAGCAGGGCAAACAGGGCTTCGTTGTTGTCGGTGCCGCGAAGCTTGTCGCAAACCACCTTGTCACGCAGCAGCCGGGAAACCCGCGCCAGGGCTTTCAGATGATCCGCCCCGGCCGATTCCGGCGCCAGCAGAAGAAAAATCAAATCCACCGGCTGCTCGTCGATGGCCTGAAAATCAATCGGTGTTTCGAGCCGCGCGAACAGGCCATAAAGCCGGTCAAGCGAGGCCAGTTTGCCGTGCGGAATGGCGATCCCGTTACCGACCCCGGTGGTGCCCAGCCGTTCCCGTTCCATCAGAACATCGAACACGGCCCGTTCATGCAGTCCGACGATATCGGCGGCCTTGCGGGCCAGATCCTGGATCGCCTGTTTTTTCGATGACGCCCGAAGATTGGCATCAACACTGTCCAGGGTTATCAGATCGCTAATTTCCATTCGAATATCCTTTGCCTTGAGGCGAATTGCCGCTCAGGAATTTTCAGGATTGCGGGGGTCGATCCAGCCAACATTTCCATCCCTGCGGCGATAGACGACGTTAAATCCACCGTGGGCGCGGTTGCGGAACATCATCGCCGGAGTATCGGCCAAGTCCATGCGCATAACGGCTTCGGCAACCGTCAGGGTGGCTATTTTGTGCGGCATTTCAGCGACAATGGTCGGCGTGCCCTGTTCGGGTAATTCCTGATCGCCGAGATCGGTCTCGATGATCGAATACTGCGCCAGCAACAGTTCGTCATCGCTGGGGCCATTCTTGTGGTGTTTGCTGATGCGGCCTTTGTAGCGGCGCAACTGCTTTGAAATTCGCCCCAAGGCTCCGTCGAAGCTGGCGTAGGCATCGGCGGCGCTGGCGCCACCCTGCATGACCATGCCACGACCCGCATGAACGGATATTTCCGCATGAAATCCATGGCCGTCTTTGGAAAAGACGACGGTCGAATCAAGCGCGTTTTCGAAGTATTTTTTAACCGAAGACTGAAGCTGATTTTCAACGTGGCCGCGAAGCGCGTCGCCAACGTCGATTTGTTTGCCTCGAACTGATATTTCCATTGATATTTGCCGCCTTTTCGCTATCGCGAGCCGCCCTACAAAGTATAGCACAGACATCGACAAGCGATGAAGGCCCGGAACCTAGAGGCCCGGTCCGCCGCTGTCAATAGGCTGATTTTCACGAAACAATTCAATTGTCGTCGACGGCATCAGCGAGCTAATTAAAAATATACCTTATGATAGAACGATAATTGCCGCCGTCATCACAATGCAGGGTTGTTCGCCTGTTGGCGTGACAGTTTTCCTGGCATACCGTATCATGGTCAACAACAGGCAACACTCATAAAGGCCGGACCAGGATGGTAAGTAAAGCAACTCGTTTCGTCAGCCGCCTTACCAGCAGCACGATCGCTGTCGTCCTGGCCGGTGGCCGCGGCAGCAGGCTGGGTGTATTGACGGATTGGCGAACCAAACCAGCGGTTCCGTTCGGCGGTAAATTCCGAATTATCGATTTCACCCTGTCCAACTGCATTAACTCCAACATCAAACGGATTTGTGTGCTGACCCAGTACAAATCCCATTCCCTGATTCGACATCTTCTGAATGGATGGAGCTCATTAAATGCTGAGCACGGAGCTTTTCTTGATGTCATTCCCGCCCAGCAATGGGTCGACGAAGATCACTGGTATCGAGGCACGGCCGACGCGGTTTATCAGTCACAGGACATCATTGAGGGGTATGGGCTTGACTACGTCCTGATTTTAGCCGGCGATCATATCTATTCCATGGACTATGGCGAAATGCTGGCGGCGCATGTTGATTCCGGCGCCGATTTCACCGTTGCCTGCAATGTTGTGCCGGTCCGGGCGGCTACCGGGTTTGGCGTCATGCAAGTCGATGAAACGGGCCGGATTGTAGATTTCGAGGAAAAGCCGGAATCTCCGAAGCCGTTGCCTGATGATCCGGATCTGGCACTCGGCAGCATGGGTATTTACGTGTTTTCAATGGATTACCTGAGCAAACAGCTGAAGCGCGACGCCGCCGACGAAACGTCAAGCCATGATTTTGGCAAGGATATCATCCCCAGTGCATTGCGGCGTGGTGATCGTATTCAGTCATACCGGTTCGAAAATCCCTCCAAATCCGGTGAACCGTACTGGCGCGACGTTGGCACGGTGGATGCCTTTTACCAAGCTAACATGGAGCTGATATCAGAAAATCCGCCCTTCGATATCTACGATATGGATTGGCGAATCTGGACCGACCAGCCGCAACTTCCCCCGGCCCGCTTCATCGGCTACGGATCCGTTTGCGAGATTGAAAACTCTATGGTTAGTGGAGGATGTGAGATCGATATTTCGAAAATGTTGAATTCAATCCTTTATTCCAATGTCAAGGTCTATCAGGGCTGCGAGCTGGAAGGCGTTCTCGCCTTGCCGGGCTGCGAAATCGGCCGCAGTTCCCGATTGAAGAATGTCATTCTCGACAATCAGTGCCGTGTGCCTGAAGGTACCGTTATCGGCCATAATCCGGAAGATGACGCAAAGCGGTTCCAAATGTCAGAAGATGGCATTGTCGTCGTTAATCGCCAGATGCTCGGTCAGGATGAAGGCTACATGCCAGACATCGTTCGTGAGCAAACCGATGCGGCTATAGAGCCTCGTTATACCATCGAGCGTTAATAAGGACCTATAGAGACGGCTTCACAAGCCTTTTG
>CBFDVE010000354.1:0-3084 GCA_965613205.1 uncultured Rhodospirillaceae bacterium | reverse complement strand
CATCCTTAAGCTATCCAGCGAGTAATCTAGAAGAGGGGGAAGACAATGAAGCGGTTTCCACTCAATTTATGGATCGTGTTGATCGGCGCTATCCTGACGGTGCTGCATTTAAGAATCCCAACTTCGAACAAGTCAGGTGCTTGCATTGCCACAACCGGCATCGGGCTCATTCTCGCCGCGGTTATTTTTTATGACCCAGAAGTCAGGTTTCCCGGATATTTCGCATTGTTACCGACTCTCGGCGCGGCCTGCCTGATCTTCGCCGGCATTGGCCACAAGTCGCCGATATCGAGAATTCTGGCATTGCCGCCAATTGTCTATATCGGCAGAATTTCATATTCCCTGTATCTGGTCCATTGGCCAATCAACGTATTTGCGGTTTTACTGCTTAAAGAAGACTATTTGCTGTCCTGGCGCTTGGCCATGTTTGCACTTTCTATATGTATCGCGGCGATGATCTATCACCTTGTCGAAAATCCTTTTCGACACAGGCGCGTCTTTGCCACGGGCAAAGGGTTGATCTTTGGCTATTTGACTGGATTGGTGATAACGCTTGCCATTTTCATCACTGTTAAACAGGCTGATGGATTCCCCCAGCGATTCCCTGATGATGTGGTTCGCATGGCAAGCTACACAAATGACAAAACACCACTCCTGACCGAATGCCAGTTTCGCGGGAAAGCGAATTTGGTGGAGCAGGACTTCTGCCAATTGGGGGTATCGGGTGTCGAGCCCAAGTGGTTGATCTACGGAGATTCGCATGCCTGGGCGGCCTATAGCGTGTTTAATGAATGGCTGACAGAAAGGAACCAGTCGGGGCTGTTTATCTTTCAGCATTCGTGCCCACCAGTGATCGGCGTTCACCTGTTTCGTGACAAGGGAAATTGTTTCAGATTTAACAAAGGGGTCGCAGAATTTTTGAAGAAGCGTCCTGACTTGGAAAACCTGTTCCTGGTATCGATCTGGCGCCAGGCCATCGGAGCCAGGCTGACATCTTCATCTGACACCCTGTTTACGAGACAAGAATCCGTCAAATTATTTGAAGAAAAATTTGTATCAACAATCGAATTCTACTCCGGGCTTGGCAAGAAAGTCTTTATCTGGGAACCGGTGCCAGGAGCAAAAAGAAAAGTCCCTCTTTCCCTGGCCAGGGATGCCCTGACCGGCAAATCATCCGAAATCCGTTTCAGGCGAGAGGCGTATTTGGCCGACTATGATTTCTTTTTCAGGGCATTGAAAAAGGTATCGCATTTGATAGAGCTGTCATTTTCACCGTCAAAAGCACTGTGTGGCGATGGCTATTGTGATGTTGTGGTCGAAGGGCGGCCTGTCTACTTTGATACCAATCACATCACCAAATCGATGGCTAAATTCTGGGTCGATCAATTGAGTTCCCAATATGCCAAATAGCGCCCCCGAAGAACAGCGACACCACCTGAATTTCAGATCTGACGATATTGGTCGGAATGATGCCGTGGCCGGTGTTCTTTTTGAAACAGAATTTCAGTGAACAGTTTTCAAAAACGCACGGCTTCGGCGACATTTTGGACGGTTAGTGGCTTCGGCATCGCCCAGATTATGCGATTTGGCGGCAACCTGATTTTGGCACGTTTGCTGATTCCGGAAGACTTTGGAATGATGGCGCTGGTGGCGATCTTCATGCAAGGGCTGTCCATGTTCTCCGACGTTGGCCTGGGTCCCAGTATTATCAGGAGCAAACGAGGGGAAGATCCCGTATTTCTGAACACGGCCTGGACCATTCAGGTCTTTCGCGGGATTAGTTTGTGGGCATGTGCGGTAATTTTGGCCCAGCCGTTTGCAGATTATTACGCTCAGCAATCTTTTGAACTGCTGATCCCTGTGGCTTGCCTGACGGTATTGTTCGCCGGTTTTGAAAGTACGGCCATGCATACCCAGAACCGATTACTCAATGTGCGACCGGTCATGATCATCGAGACCACCAGTCAGGCCATCGGCTTGACCCTGATGATCGCCTGGGCGCTTTATTATCCTTCGATCTGGGCGCTCGTCGCCGGGGGGCTGGCATCGTCGGTTTCGAAAATGGTTTTCAGCCATTTCTTGTCGACCCCCGTGCGCAACACATTCCATTGGAACAAGAGTGCGGCAAAAGAGCTTGTCAGTTTTGGCAAATGGATATTCCTCAGCACGGCGGTAACATTTTCGGCCAACCAAATAGACCGGCTGGTATTGGGAAAACTTGTCTCGTTGGAAATTTTGGGGATCTATTCGATTGGCTACATGTGGGCGCGTGCGCCGCTGCAATTAACTCAACTATGGTGCGGCAGGGTATTCATGGCAGCAACAGCCAAATTACTGCGCGAGGAAAAAGGTGCGGTTGAACAGATTCTGGCCTATCGGCGTGATTTTCTTTATTTCATCATGCCTCCATCGGCGGCTCTGGTGGTCATCGCGCCATCGCTGATCAACTTTCTGTATCCACCCGTATACGGCCTGGCAGGATTGATAATTTCAATCCTGCTCTCTGGTGTATGGATCCGGTCGCTGGAAGGAAGCTATCGAAGTATCATAATCGTCATCGGCAGACCGGAACTTGTTGCCCTCGGAAACACGGTTGCGGTTGTGTTGTTTGTCGTCGCTGTGTTTCCGGCGTACGATCTGTGGGGGGTGTACGGCGTGGCGTTGGCCTCGGCGGGAAGCCAGATTGGACTTTACGCGGTATGCTCTTACGGGGCGCACAAAGAAAAAATCAGCAATATAAGGGGCGATATTGGTCTTACATTGATTTTTATCGGGATGGTTATCGGGTTTTATTTGTGTAATAAGTACGTATCGGAAATCTCAGAATCCTACATCGCAGGGATGGCCGCAACGGTTGCTGCGATGCTTGTTATTTTCGCAATGTTAATGGCGGCGGTAACAAAAACCAGAAGAATGCCTCAATCAAAAAGTGGCTGAGTTTACCGCCGTTTCTGAGTGTTGAAAAGTGGTGCCTGCGGCGTATTCCAGGGCGGCAGAGAAAGCACAATAATTATGGTTAAAGTTGCCGCGACTCGCGTATTGTTGTACTCAAACTGATCTCAAGAGCAATCGGTCGGACCCATC
>CBFDVE010000353.1:0-3093 GCA_965613205.1 uncultured Rhodospirillaceae bacterium | reverse complement strand
TTCGATCCGGCGACTGACTTCGAGGTCGTCAAACTCGTTGAACAGGGCCGGGGCCGTGCGTTCGCTGTTATCCAGGCTAAGCACCACTTCGGCGATGTTGCGGGCGTTGCGGTTGACGGTACCGCCGAAGATCACATCGTCCATGCCCTTGCCGCGCATTTGCCTGGCCGAGGTTTCGCCCATGGACCAGCGCAGGGCTTCGACCAGATTGGATTTGCCGCAGCCATTGGGTCCGACGACGCCGGTCAAACCGGTTTCAATGACCAGTTCGGTGGCATCGACGAATGACTTGAAGCCGCTCAGCCGGATTTTTGAAAATTTAAGCAACGCCGGTTGTCCTGATTAGTTCTTTGCCGCCAGGGCCTTGTCGATAACTTCCTGGAAATCCTTATAGGGTAGATTGCCGGGAATTTTTGTGCCCTCGACGAAAAATGTCGGGGTCGAGCGGATGCCATTTTCGCGCCCCGCCCTGTCGGCCTTGTCTTTCAAGGCGCTGAACAGGGCCTTGTCATCGACGCAACTTTCAACATCGGTTTTCGACATGCCACTCAGGCGGGCGATGTTGGTTAACGCCTGTAAAGGGTTGTCGCTGTTGGCCCAGGTTTGCTGAGTGGCGAACAGGTCGCTCAACATGGCGAAGTAGTATTTTTCGCCGCCGCAGCGGGCGATCATGGCCGCCGCCATGGCCAACGTGTCGAGGGGGAAGTCGTGGTAAACCAGTCGCACTTTGCCGCTATCGATATAATTCTTTTTGATTTTCGGCAGGGTGTCGCTGTGGAATGCGGCGCAATGGGGGCAGGTCAGGGACGCATATTCGACAATGGTCACCGGCGCGTCCGGGGAGCCGATGGATTTTTCCGCCAGCGCGTCTGCCAAAGTGGCATTGCCGGCAAGTGCCGGGGTGGCCAGGATAAAAAACAGGGCAAATATGACGCGGGGTATATATTGTAGCAATGTAGCCTCCAATGGCACTAGATGTGGTGAATTATAGAATTAGCGCGGGCCGAGTGTCGACTCCTTTAGGACCCGGCCTTGTGGATAAATCGTCCTTCAGGCCTTGTCTGATTTGCGCAGAGAGATCACCGCACTGCCCAGATCGTGCAGGGCCTGGCCCAGATCCGCATCGTCGATGATATTCAGGGTCTTGGCCAGACCGGCTTTATCTTCGGCGCTCAGGGGTGGTGGCAGGTCCGGGGCAGGGTCGGGCCGTTGCGGCAAGGGGCCCTGGGTCACTTTAATGTGGGCGACCGCCTGAAAGCCGAAATAGCCGTTGATGCGCTCGATCAACTGAGGCTGCAAGTGCTGCATTTCCATCGCCAGGCCGCCGTTATCAATACGCAAATGCAGGGTGCCGGCGGTGGTCTGGTGCCGCGGGTAGGTGATCCGTTCGGGCAGGGAATGGCCGCTCAGATGCTCGCCGACAATGATCGCCCAGTCTTTGATGATGGCCCCGTCGGCAAAGCCGCGCCGGGCAAAGATCGGTTTGGTGACCTTGCCCATGGCCACGGCCAGGGCTTTCGGCGGACCGCCTCTTTTCGGATATTTACGCGCGCTCATAGGCTATAGACTACGACCATGACCACGCTTGAACAACAGCGACGGAAGGCACTTCTGGCCTGGTACGGGCGGCACGGTCGAACTCTGCCCTGGCGGGCGCTGGCGGGCCAACGATCCGACCCCTACCGGGTCTGGCTTTCGGAAATCATGTTGCAGCAAACCACGGTGGCCACGGTCAAGCCATATTTCCAGGCGTTCGTGGAACGCTGGCCGACCCTGAACGATCTGGCGAAGGCCGATCTGGATGATATTTTGCATGGCTGGCAGGGGCTTGGATACTATGCCCGGGCGCGCAATTTGCATAAATGCGCGCAAGTGGTGGCGATGGAATATGGCGGTCGCCTGCCGGACCTTGAAGCGGAACTTTTGACGCTACCGGGCATTGGCCCGTACACCGCCGCCGCCATCGCCGCCATCGCCTTTGGGCGGCCCAGCGCGCCGGTCGATGGCAACATCGAACGGGTGATATCAAGGCTGCTGGCGCTCAACAAACCAATACCGGAACTGCGCAAAGACGTTGTGCCCGCCCTGCTTGCTCTGACATCAAAACGGCGTCCGGGGGATTTTGTTCAGGCCCTGATGGATCTGGGTGCGACCATTTGCAGTCCGAAGGCTGCCAAATGCGACGATTGCCCGTGGGCCGATCTGAAAGCCGGAGGGTGCGCCGCCCGGATCGCCGGAAACGCCACCGGCTATCCGGTCCGGAAGCCGAACAAGAAAAAACCCCTGCGCCGGGGCGTGGTCTTCTGGGCCGAAAACGACCAGGCCCAGATATTCTTGCGCCGCCGGCCCGACCGGGGCCTGTTGGGCGGCATGATGGAGTTTCCGTCAACCGACTGGCGTCAGCACCGCTGGGGTTTGAACGAGGCCCTGAAACAGGCCCCGTTTGCAGCCGACTGGCGGCAAATTCAGGGTGTGGTCCGCCATACGTTCACTCATTTTCATCTTGAGTTGGCGTTGTGTATGGGCCGCGTTGAGGCAATGGTCGGTGAGGGCGGCGTGTGGTGTTCGCCTGAGAATTTTTCCGATCACGCCCTGCCGAGCCTGATGAAGAAGATTGCCGGGGCATGTGAAAAGGGTAAAATATAACGCGACCATAGGTTATATTCAGGGTCGTTATAGAAAAGATTACCCTGGCCGATACTTAAATGGAACTGATACGCAGCCAAATGCCCAGAGTCCTGATGGTCGAAGACACGTCCAGCCTGGCCCGGACCTATATGGAATATCTGAAGGATGAACCGATAGACCTGGTTCATGTGGAAACCGGTGCGGCGGGCTTCCGGGAGCTCGATAGCCAGTTGCCGGCGGCCCTATTGCTGGACCTGATGCTGCCCGATATCAATGGCCTGGAAATTCTCAAACGTATTCATCAACGCGGCCTGCCGGTGCAGGTTGTGGTGATAACGGCGCACGGGTCGATCAATACGGCGGTCGAGGCCATGCGTCTCGGGGCTTATGATTACATCAGTAAACCTTTCTCACCACGAGAGTTAACCGCACGGATAAATGCTCTCATCCGCAGGACTTCTCCCG
>CBFDVE010000352.1:0-3098 GCA_965613205.1 uncultured Rhodospirillaceae bacterium | reverse complement strand
GGAAGTGCCCTTGACCGTGTCCTTCCGTTCGGTGCCGGATGTGTTGAAAATCATCGACCGGGTGTTCGACAGCCCGGTCGCCGCCGATGGAGTGCGCACGGGCGAGGAATTGCTGATCCATCATGCCCACCGGTCCGGCCACGGCGGCCTGGTGGAAATATGGCCAACCATCGTGCCGCCGGAAAAACCGCAGGAGTCCGCCTGGGATGATCCGGTCGACAAGCCCGCCTACGACGCCCCGCCCCTGGTCCTGGCCGGTCGCATCGCCGACACCATCAAGGGCTGGCTGGACAGCGGTGAAATTCTGCAATCGGCCGGGCGACCGATCCGGCCCGACGACATTATGATTTTGGTGCGCCGTCGCGGCGTTTTCGCCGAGGCCATGATCCGGGCCTTGAAAATACGCAATGTTCCGGTCGCCGGGGCCGACCGCATGTCGCTGATCGATCAGTTAGCGGTGATGGACCTGGTCGCCCTTGGCCGCTTCGCCCTGCTGCCGGAAGACGATCTGACCCTGGCCGAAGTGCTCAAGGGACCGCTGATCAATCTGGACGATGAAGCCCTCTATACCCTGGCCTATGGCCGCCCCGGAACTCTATGGCAATCCTTGAAATCCAATGCGGACTATCAGGACGCGCGGGATTATCTGGCTGATGTTCTGGCCCGCGCCGATTACGCGCCGCCGTTTGAATTTTTCAGCCACATTCTGGCCGTGCTCGGCGGTCGGCGCGCGATCCTTCAGCGTCTGGGCCCGGAAGCCACTGATCCCATTGATGAATTCCTCAATCTGGCGCTCGATTTCGAACGCTCCCACACGCCCTCTTTGCAGGGTTTTCTGCACTGGTTGCAGGCCGGTGACACGGTGATCAAACGGGACCTGGAAATCGACCGGCAGGAAGTCAGGGTGCTGACCGTGCATGGCTCGAAAGGCCTGCAGGCCAATATCGTGTTTTTGCCCGATACCTGCTCCGAGCCCGACAAGGGCAAGGAAGACAGGATTTTGTGGAGCCAACGGGCTCCCTTGTGGCAACCGGTCAAACGGGACTCGCCGGAAATTTGCAAAAACCTGCGCGACAAAAACCGCAAACGCACGGAACAGGAATACCGCCGCCTGTTGTATGTCGCCATGACCCGGTCGTGTGACCGATTGTATGTCTGCGGCTACGAAACCACCAGGGGCCGGTCCGAAAATTGCTGGTACAATCTGGTCGATCAGGCCTTTGACCTGGTCCAGGCAGAGGACGTGCCGATTGCCGGTTTCGAGCCAACCGGTCGCCGCATTAGCACTGAACAAACCGCCGAAACCGAAGACAAACAGGCCGGTCAGGGCCACACCCTGATCGCCGCCCCGCCGCCGGACTGGGCGCACCTGGCACCACCGCCCGAGCCCGATCCGGCCCAGCCCCTGACCCCGTCCCGACCGACCGAAGACGAGCCGACGGTACGGTCGCCCCTGGCCGGTGATGATGATGGCGAGCGGTTCAAGCGCGGCACCCTTATTCACCGCCTGCTGGAAAGCCTGCCTCTGGTGCCACCGGAAAATCGCCTGATCGCGACCCAGGCCTTCCTGGCCCGTCCGGTGCATGGCCTGTCATCGGAGCACCAGATGGAAATTGCCAGGGAAACCCTGGCGGTGCTGGATGATCCCGGCTTCGCCCCCCTATTCGGGCCCGATTCACAAGCCGAAGTATCGATCAGCGGCAGGATCGGGCAACGCATCGTCTCGGCCCGCATCGACCGATTGTTGATCGCAGAAAAGACTGTCACCATCGTCGATTACAAAACCAACCGGCCAGCGCCCATGGACGTGGCCCAGGTCAGCCCGGCGTATTTGATCCAAATGGCGGTCTACCGGGCCCTTTTAGCGCAAATATATCCCGACCACGCGATCGATTGCGTCCTTGCCTGGACCGATGGGCCGCGCCTGATGGCCCTGCCGGGGCGTTTGCTGGACAACCATTTACCGGCACCGCCTTGACGCCGGGCATCGCCAACCCTAAATTCAGGTGACCATGAATTGCGCCGAGGAAGTTAGGAAAATACATATGACCAAAGCCGTGAGTGATGCTTCATTCGAGGCCGATGTGATCAATTCGTCCCTGCCCGTGATTGTCGATTTCTGGGCCGAATGGTGTGGACCGTGCAAACAGATCGCTCCGGCGCTGGAAGAAATTTCCGCCGAAATGGGTGACCGGGTAACCATCGCCAAAATCAATATCGATGAAAACCCGACCGTGCCGTCGAAGTACGGCGTACGAGGCATTCCGACCCTGATGCTGTTCAAGGATGGCCAGGTGGCGGCCACTAAAATCGGTGCCTTGCCCAAAAGCAAACTGCTGGAATGGGTCGAATCCGTTATCTGATTCCTATCGAAATAGACACCAAAAACCCTGCCCTGAATGGGCACCCATATCAACCACGGCGCGGCCCTGCCCGTGGCCCAGTCAATTCTGTTTTAGTCGTTGTCCCGCAGGATGGTTCCGGCCAGGTAAAGTGACCCGGCGATCAGAATCCGGCCCGTTGGTTGTCCCGACGTTGCGATGATATGGGCCACCGCCGCAGCCACATCCGTTGACGGTTCGGCATTCATGCGCCAGTCGAGCGCCGCCTGACAGACCTGTTCGGCGCTGAGAGAATTTTCTTCGCCGGGAATGGAGACCCCACGAAACAGGTCTATTCTCGCTTCCAGGGCTTTCAGAAAATCTTCCGGGCTTTTCGAATTCAACATGCCGAAGACCAGATGCAGGGGCTTGTCCCGCCACGGCCGGGTCTGGCTGCGGATGGTTTTTGCCGCCGCCGCGTTATGGCCACCGTCGAGCCACAGTTCCCAACCGACCGGCAACAGATCGACCAGAGGCCCGTGGCGCAAACGTTGCAGCCGGGCCGGCCATTTAGCACTTTTCAAGCCTAGGGCGGCGGCGCTGTCGGACACATCAAAGCCGGGCAACATTTCCAGCGCCGCCAACGCCAGGGCCGCGTTTCTTTGCTGATGGGTACCGCGCAAGGACGGCAACGGCAGGCGGCGTGATTTTTGGATATGATCGGATTTGAACTCAAACACCATGGCATCTCCGGCGGTGCGCACGAACCAGTCCTTG
>CBFDVE010000351.1:0-3102 GCA_965613205.1 uncultured Rhodospirillaceae bacterium | reverse complement strand
GGGACGGATCTCCAAGGCCGACGCTTTTTTAAGCGAAAACCCTTTTTCCATGACCGTGCTGATCCGCCTGCTGCCCGCCGGAAGCAACTTGTTTACTTGCCTGGTGGCGGGGGTATCGAACGTTCCGGCGGTTCCTTTCCTCGCCGGTTCGGCGCTGGGCTATATTCCCCAGACCATTATTTTCGCCCTGATCGGCAGCGGCGTTAATCTAGATCCGGGTTTCCGCATTACCTTCGGCGTCGGCTTGTTTCTAATCTCAGCCATTCTCGGGGTCTACCTCTATCGCCGTTACCGTCATGGTAAAACGTTCGACGAGCGCATCGACTCCGCGCTTGAGGAACCTGAGCCTTGAAACCCGGCGCACTCCCCTTCCTTTGGACGGCCCTTTGGCTGGTCGTCATGACCGCCGCGATAACGTTGAGGCCGTTCCTGCCGGTCGATGAAACCCGCTATCTGGCCGTCGCCTGGGAGATGTGGACCGGCGGCGACTATCTGGTGCCACACCTTAATGGTCAGACCTACAGCCATAAACCGCCGTTGTTGTTCTGGTTGATGACCGCCGGGTGGTCTGTTTTCGGCATCAACGACTGGTGGCCGCGGCTGGTCGCGCCCCTGTTCGGCCTGGCCAGTCTGTTCCTGACCGCGCGCACGGCGCGCTGGTTGTGGCCCGAATTGCCGATTATTTCCGGCGCGGCGCCGCTGATTTTGCTGGGCGGGGTATTCTGGTCCCTGTTCGTCACCCTGACCATGTTCGACATGATCCTGAGCTTTTGCGCCCTGCTGGCGATCAACGGATTGCTCCATGCCTGGCGGCGCAGTGCCGTCGGCGGGTTTGTCATTTTCGCCCTTGCTGTGGGCCTGGGTATTCTGGCCAAGGGACCGGCCATATTGCTGACCACCCTGCCGCCGGCCCTGCTGGCCCCGTTGTGGGGCCCGGCGCTGGGTGATTCATGGCGGCGCGGCTGGAAGCAATGGTACGCAAAAGTCGGGCTGGCCTTGCTCGGCGGCGTGGCCATCGGCCTGGCCTGGGCCATTCCGGCCGGAATTTCCGGCGGCGAAGAATACCGCAACGCCATATTCTGGGGCCAATCGGCGGGCCGCATGGTCGATTCCTTCGCCCATGGAGAACCCTGGTGGTGGTATGTGGCGATCCTGCCCGCGTTGATCCTGCCGTGGACGGCCTGGCCTGCGGCGTGGCGCGCCCTGGGCCATGTGTTCAGGGTCCGCGGCGATGGTGGCCTGCGTTTTTGCCTGGCCTGGCTGCTGCCCGCCTTGCTGGTTTTTTCGGCGATCAGCGGCAAACAGTTCCATTACCTGTTGCCCGTGTTCGCCGCTCTGGCCCTGATGCTGGCGCGAATGCTGGTCGAACGGGAAAGGGTTCTGGCCACGGATAACGCCAATGAAAACCACTGGACCCGTTCGGGCCTTCTGCTGCCCGGACTTCTGTACCTGGGCCTGGGCGTGGCCCTGTTTCTGATCGCCCCGGTGGCGGCGATCATCGATTTACCGCCCTGGTCGGGCCAGATCGATTCGACCCCCGGTATCGCCCTGGCGGTATTGGCATTGGCAATTCTGCTGCTTGACCGCATGGGTCGGCGGGCCACCCTGATGGCTAGGGTGTCGTCCCTGTGCGCCCTGTCAGTGGCGCTGGTCATGGTCCTTCATTACGGGGCCAAACCCCTGTTGGCGGAGCGCTATGACTTGCGGGTAATATCCGAAAAACTGGGCGCCTGGCAGGAACAGGGCGTGGCTATTGCCTATGTGGGCACCTACCACGGACAGTTTAACTTCATGGGACGGCTGAAATTTCCGATCGCCGCCGTTGGCCATACCGACACCGATCTGCCCGACTGGCTGGCCGCCAACCCGGACGGTCGGATCATTGTTATCAACCCGGAACCGTCCACTGAAAGCCCTGATGTCTACAACCAGGCCTACCGGCAGCGCACATTTTCGGTCTTTCCCGTCGCCGACGTGATCGCCAATCCATCACTTCTTGAATAGCTAAAGAGCCGACTCCTTCTTGACAACCGCAGTGAATCCCCATATATCCTCGGCACTCACTAGGGGGGAGTGCTAACAAACCTCTAATTTTTATTGTTTCTCAATACTTTGACGGAGTATGCAAGATGAAATTCAGGCCTCTGCATGACCGCGTACTGGTTAAGCGCGTAGAGCAGGAAGAAAAAACCGCTGGTGGCATCATTATCCCCGATACCGCCCAGGAAAAACCCTCGGAAGGCAAGATTATTGCCATCGGCAGCGGCACCCGTCGCGACGACGGCACCCTTGTCCCGCTGGACGTTAAAGCCGGCGATCTGGTGTTGTTCGGCAAGTGGTCCGGCACCGAAGTCACGGTAGACGGTGATGACCTTCTGATCATGAAAGAATCTGATCTGATGGGCGTTATCGAAACCTCGAAAAAGAAGAAATAACGAGTATTTTTTCGACCCATCCTATTCACGTAAGGACATAGAAAAATGGCAGCTAAAGAAGTCAAATTCAGCACCGATGCCCGCACACGTATGCTTGCCGGCGTCGATATTCTGGCCAACACGGTCAAGGTGACTCTCGGCCCCAAGGGCCGCAACGTTATTCTTGATAAATCGTTCGGCGCCCCGCGTATCACCAAGGACGGCGTCACCGTCGCCAAGGAAATCGAACTGGCAGACAAGTTCGAAAACATGGGTGCGCAGATGGTCAAGGAAGTCGCTTCCAAGACTTCCGACGAAGCCGGCGACGGCACCACCACGGCAACCGTTCTGGCCCAGGCCATCGTCCGCGAAGGCGTCAAAGCCGTCGCCGCCGGGATGAACCCCATGGACCTCAGGCGCGGCATCAACCTGGCGGTCGAGGCCGTCGTCGAGGAGCTTCGCAAACGCTCCAAGAAGGTAGCCTCTTCCGGTGAAATCGCCCAGGTCGGCACCATTTCCGCCAACGGCGAAACCGAAATCGGCGAATTCATCGCCCAGGCCATGGAAAAAGTCGGCAACGAAGGCGTGATCACGGTTGAAGAAGCCAAGAGCCTGAATACCGAACTCGACGTTGTCGAAGGCATGCAGTTCGACCGGGGCTATACTTCGCCTTACTTCGTCACCAACG
>CBFDVE010000350.1:0-3103 GCA_965613205.1 uncultured Rhodospirillaceae bacterium | reverse complement strand
CGAAAAGCCCTTGTCCAGCAGGAGAGCCATAACGTGTTTGGCGATAAAACCGGATGCGCCGGTAACGATAATGGTTTGAGGCGAATCCATAATTAAAACTCCCGCAAAAGCAAAAGGGCAGCTACGTTTTTTACGCAACTGCCCTTAAATCACAACTAAAAATCAAGGCGCCTATGCGGCAGCCTCCTCGCTATCGGCGGCGCTGAAGTCGGCTGAAGGGCCCGAATCCAGCCCCTTGGCGTCAACGTCGCGATCGACAAATTCGATCACCGCCACCGGGGCGGCATCACCATGGCGGAAACCGGCTTTGAGAACACGGGTATAGCCGCCGCTGCGTTCCTTGTAACGTTCGGCCAAGGTGGAGAACAGCTTCTCAACCAGCTTGGTGTCCTTGAGCACGGCAATGGCCTGGCGGCGGGCGCTGAGGTTGCCGTCCTTGCCCAGGGTAATCAGGCGCTCAACCACGCGGCGCAAGTCTTTCGCCTTGGGCAGCGTGGTGGTGATTTGCTCGTGCGTCAGCAAGGCGACAACCATGTTGGTAAACATGGCTTTGCGGTGCGAACTGGTGCGGTTCAGTTTTCGTCCACTCATGCGATGGCGCATGTCGTATCTCCTACTTAATAGTAAACCCGATCAGAACGGATCTTCGAGGCGTTTGGCCAGGTCTTCGATATTTTCAGGCGGCCAACTGGCAATTTCCATGCCCAGATGCAGACCCATTTGTGACAGCACTTCCTTGATTTCATTTAAGGATTTACGACCGAAATTGGGCGTCCGCAACATGTCGGCTTCGGTTTTCTGGACCAGATCGCCAATATAGATAATATTGTCGTTCTTCAGGCAATTGGCCGAACGGACGGAAAGTTCCAGTTCGTCGACCTTGCGCAACAGGTGCTTGTTGAACGGCAGTTCTTCCTGGGTTTCGTCTTCCGATACGGTCTTCGGTTCTTCGAAATTGATGAACAACTGCAACTGGTCCTGCAGGATACGGGCGGCCAGGGCGACCGCATCGTCGGGGGTCACCGAGCCGTTGGTGGTGACATCCAAAGACAACTTGTCGTGGTCAGTAATTTGACCGACACGGGTGTTATCGACCTTGTAGCTGACCTTGCGAACCGGTGAAAACACGGAATCGATGGGGATCAGACCAATCGGGGAATCCTCCGCCCTGTGGGCGGTTGCCGGCACATAGCCTTTGCCATGTTCGACCATCAGTTCCATCGACAATTTGGCATTTTTGTCGAGATGACAAATGACCAGATCCGGGTCCATGATTTCGATATCGGGGCCGGTTTCAATGTCGCCAGCCTTGACGTCACGGGGGCCGGTGCCCTTGAGGCTCATCCGTGTCGGGCCCTCGCAATGCATACGAAGCCCCATGGACTTGATATTTAAGACAATATCGGTGACATCCTCGCGGACGCCGGGAATTGACGAAAATTCGTGCAACACGTTGTCGATCTGCACCGACGTTACCGCCGCGCCCTGCAAGGAAGACAGCAAAACCCGCCTGAGCGCATTGCCAAGAGTCAGTCCAAAGCCACGTTCCAGCGGCTCGGCGACGATGGTAGCCCGACGTTCCGGATTAGCACCCGGTACAACATCGAGTTTCGTCGGTTTAATAAGTTCCTGCCAATTCTTTTGAATCACGGAATAAACCTCGCGTTCGTCTTTAAAATGGAGGGTTCCAAATCGTCGCAACCCTGAACAAACATTCCGGCCCACCATGAACCGGAATAATACCCCAATCGATCCGCCGCTTTAGACGCGGCGGCGTTTGCGCGGGCGACAACCATTTTGGGGAATCGGTGTCACGTCGCGAATAGCGGTAATGGTGAAGCCCACGGCCTGCAACGCCCGCAGGGCCGATTCACGGCCTGAACCGGGGCCTTTGACTTCGACTTCGAGAGTTTTCATGCCATGTTCCATGGCCTTGCGTCCGGCATCTTCACCCGCCAACTGGGCCGCGTACGGGGTCGATTTGCGCGATCCCTTGAAACCCTGGGCACCGGCCGAAGACCAGGCGATACCGTTGCCCTGGGCATCGGTAATGGTGATCATGGTGTTATTGAACGTCGCATTCACATGGGCGACGCCCGAAGCGATGTTCTTTCGTTCCCTTTTACGGGTCCGCAGTGCAGTTGGCTTTGCCATATTCAATCCTAAACTTTTAAAGGCCAAGTGTGGCCCCAGTTAAGCCCCAGTTAAGCCAGAGGCTTATTTTTTCTTACCGGCGATGGCCTTGGCCGGTCCCTTGCGGGTGCGGGCATTGGTGTGGGTCCGCTGACCGCGCACCGGCAATCCACGGCGGTGGCGCAGGCCCCGGTAACAGCCCAGATCCATCAGCCTTTTGACATTCAGTGAGACTTCACGGCGAAGATCACCTTCGACCTGATAGTCGTTGTCGATGGAGTCTCGGATACCGGACAATTCGGCTTCGGTCAGATCACTGACCCGCCGTTCTTGCGGTATTCCGACCTTTTTACAGATCTGTTTGGCCCTGGTCCGGCCAATTCCAAAAATATACGATAATGCGATTTCGACCCGTTTCCCGGTCGGAATGTTTACGCCAGCGATTCGCGCCAAAGCTGGTACTCCTTACACGTTGGTTTTAAAAGATAAAAGACCGATGCCGGGATTCCGAAGAGGCGCGATTATAAGCGCTCAAATCCCGAAGTCAACACGCAGTCTTCAGCCAATAATTTCCTTCATTTGTTTTGTCACATCGTCGATGTCCGCCATGCCATCAACGGTCTTGAGAACGCCTTTTTCACCGTAATAAGCAATGATCGGAGCGGTCTGGTCATGATAGGCCTGAAGCCGGGTTATCACCGTTTCGGCGTTGTCGTCGGCCCGCCGATTAAATTCGGCACAGCCGCATTTATCACACACGCCTGCGCTGGCGGGCTTCTGGAAGCTGTCATGATATCCAGCACCACACTTGGTGCAGGTATAGCGCCCGGTGATCCGTTCGACCATGGCCTGGTCGTCGACTTTTATTTCAATGACACAGTCCAGTTTCATGGATTTTTCATCAAACATGCGGTCGAGCGCTTCCGCTTGCGGCGTGGTGCGCGGGAAACCGTCGAGAATGAAGCCGTTT
>CBFDVE010000349.1:0-3107 GCA_965613205.1 uncultured Rhodospirillaceae bacterium | reverse complement strand
CGTATTCGGCGGTGTTGGAAATGGAATAGCGCATGTTGGCGATGCCGCCTTCATAGATCAGATCGACGATCAGCTTGACTTCGTGCAGGCATTCGAAATAGGCCATTTCCGGGGCGTAACCGGCATCGACCAGGGTTTCGTAACCGGCCTGGATCAACTGGGTCAGGCCGCCACAGAGGACCACCTGTTCGCCGAACAGATCGGTTTCGCATTCTTCCCGGAAGGTGGTTTCGATGATGCCCGAGCGGCCACCACCGATGGCGGAGGCGTAACTGAGGGCCACTTCCATGCCATTGCCCGTGGCGTTCTGTTCGACCGCCACCAGGCACGGCACGCCGCCGCCTTTGACGTATTCGGACCTGACCGTATGGCCGGGGCCTTTCGGGGCGATCATGAACACGTCGAGATCAGGCCGCGCTTCGATCAGCTTGAAATGAATGTTCAGGCCGTGGGCGAAAGCCAGCGCAGCACCTTGCTTCATGTTATCGACAAGTTCAGCGTAATACAGTTTGGCCTGGCCTTCATCGGGGGTCAGCATCATCACCACATCGCCCCATTTGGCGGCTTCCGCCGGGGTCATCACTTTCAGGCCTTCGGCTTCGGCTTTTTTGACGCTGGTCGAGGTCGGACGCAGGGCGACACAGACATCCTTGAGCCCGCTGTCGCGCAAATTAAGCGCATGGGCGTGGCCCTGGCTGCCATAGCCGACGACGACGACTTTTTTGGCTTTAATCAGGTTAACGTCGGCATCACGATCATAATAAACACGCATGGGAATTTTCCTTCGAAAAACTTGGTTGGAAATGACTTTTTAAAGACTGAACCTATTCCAGCATACCGGCACCGCGGGAGATGGCGGCAATACCGGTGCGTGATACATCGACCAGGCCAAGCGGTCGCATCAGTTCGATAAAGGCATCGAGCTTGCCGGTATCGCCGACAATTTCGAAAATGAACGATTCATTGGTGCTGTCAACGGCCCGGGCGCGAAAGATATCAGCGATGCGCAGGGATTCAACTCTTTTCTCACCCGTCCCGCAGACTTTAACCAGGGCCAGTTCCCGTTCCACATGGGGCCCTTCGATGGTCAGATCACTAACCCCGTGGACCGGCACCAGGCGCCCCAGTTGGGCCTTGATCTGTTCGATAATCATCGGCGTCCCCGAGGTCACGATGGTGATCCGTGAATAGCTGCCTTCGTGTTCAATTTCGGCCACGGTCAAGCTTTCAATATTGTAGCCGCGACCGGAAAACAGGCCGACAACGCGGGCCAGCACACCCGGTTCGTTATCGACCCGGATGGCGATGGTATGGGAGTTTTCTATTTCGTTGATCGGTGTCACGATTTTGGTTTCCACAATTTCAAGAGTTTTCTATTCAGCACCGGGCCTTAGACCAGCACCATACCATCTTCGGATACGGTATTGTCGCCGGTCTTTTCGGTGCCGAAAATCATCTCGTTGTGGGCCGCACCGGACGGGATCATGGGGAACACATTTTCCTTTTGATCGACGGCGATATCGACAATGACCGACCGGTCGGTGCCGAGCATTTCGCCGATCACATCGTCGAGCTGGCTGACTTTGTCGGCGCGCAAGCCGACCGCCCCGAAGGCATCGGCCAGTTTGACGAAATCGGGCAAAGCTTCCACATAACTTTCCGAATAACGGCCGCCGTGCAGCAGTTCCTGCCACTGCCGCACCATGCCCATGTACTGGTTGTTAAGGATAAATATTTTCACCGGCAACTTGTACTGGCAGAGCGTCGCCATTTCCTGAATGTTCATCAGGATCGAGGCCTCGCCGGCAATATCGATAACCAAGGCGTCCGGGTGGGCGATCTGCGCCCCCATGGCGGCGGGCAAACCGTAACCCATGGTGCCCAGTCCGCCCGATGTCATCCAGCGGTTGGGCTTGTCGAAATGAAAATGCTGGGCCGCCCACATCTGATGCTGGCCGACTTCTGTGGTGATGAACACATCGTCACGCTTTTTGGTCAATTCATAGAGCCGTTCGATGGCGTACTGGGGTTTGATGATGCTGTCGTCGTGGTGGTAGGACAGGCTTTTACGCTCACGCCACTTGTCGATCTGCTTCCACCAGGATTTCAGGGCCGCCGGGTTGGCCCGATGCTGACCCGATTTCCACAGCTTGATCATATCTTCCAGCACATGGCCGACATCGCCGACAATGCCCAGATCGACATGGATATTCTTGTTGATAGACGAAGGATCGATATCGATGTGGATTTTTGTCGAGTTCGGTGAAAAAGCATCGAGCCGACCGGTCACCCGGTCATCGAACCGGGCGCCAATGCACAGCATCACATCGCAATCATGCATGACCATGTTGGCCTCGTAGGTTCCGTGCATCCCCAACATGCCGATAAACTGTTTGTCCGACGCCGGAAAAGCGCCCAGCCCCATCAGGGTCAGGGTGCAGGGGAATTCTGTCGCGTGGGCCAACTGGGTCAGCAATTGAGACGCCGCCGGGCCGGAGTTGATAACCCCGCCACCAGCATAGATCACCGGCTTTTTCGCTGCCGCCATGATGTTGACCGCTTGTTCGATCTTCGTGATGTCGCCCTTGACCTGCGGCTTGTAACTTTTATGAGTGACTTTAGCCGGTGGCAGATAGGGCGAATCAGCGGTCGCCATGGCGACATCTTTCGGCAGGTCGATAACGACCGGGCCGGGACGGCCGCTGCGGGCCACCAGGAAAGCCTCGTGCACCCGTCGCGACAGGTCATTGACGTCTTTGACAAGATAATTGTGCTTGGTGCAGGGCCGGGTGATGCCGGTGGTATCGGCTTCCTGAAAAGCATCATTACCGATCAGGTGGGTCGGCACCTGACCGCAAATGCAGACCACGGGGATACTGTCCATCATGGCATCGAGCAAACCGGTCACCGCGTTGGTCGCGCCGGGGCCGGAGGTGACCAGAACCACACCGATCTTGCCGGTCGAGCGGGCGTAGCCTTCGGCGGCATGAACCGCGCCACCCTCCTGACGCACCAGGATATGGCGAATTCTGTTTTGCTTGAAAATTTCGTCGTAAATAGGCAGCACGGCGCCGCCGGGATATCCGAAGATGACCTCTACGCCCTGA
>CBFDVE010000348.1:0-3120 GCA_965613205.1 uncultured Rhodospirillaceae bacterium | reverse complement strand
GGCTTCGATCTTGCCGACCAGATCGGCACCCACATCGGCGCCTTTGGTGAAAATACCGCCACCCAGGCGGGCGAAGATGGAAATCAGCGAGGCTCCGAAGCCCAACGCGATCAGGGATTCAAGGATGTGACGCAGGCCTTCCGGGCTATCCGCACCGCCATCCATACGCAGGAACATGTAGTATCCGGCGATGCCCAGCAGGGCCAGGCCGACCACCAGCATACCGGTGATGGCGCCGGACTTGAAGGCAATGTTCAGGCCTCCGGCCAGGCCGATGGAACGGGCGGCCTCCGCCGTTCGCACGTTGGCGCGGACCGATACGTTCATGCCGATATACCCGGCCAGGCCCGACAGAATGGCGCCGATGAAGTAGCCGATGGCAACAGACATACCCAGTTGCAGACCGATCAGAATACCAATCACCACACCGGCCATGGCAATGGCCGTGTATTGCCGGTTCAGATAAGCGTTGGCCCCCTCCTGGATGGCGGCGGCGATTTCCTGCATACGGTCGTTCCCGGCAGGTGCCGCCAGCACCGAACGGATTGCATAGACGCCATACAGCAAAGCCACCGCACCGCAACCGATCACGAGATAGTAAACGTTCGACATACTTCAAATACCCTCTGGTTGTTTCGAGCCGCGCAAGTTTTGCGGTCTCATCCCCTTGACAAAACAATTCACACAGCCAGATAAATGACAGAACAGAAATAGCAAAGCAACTGGCACAGCCAACTATTTCAAGGTATTCCCCGGCCCATTTAATAATCCCCCTGCAATAATCCCCCTGAACAAACGGGCTAGACCATTGAATAACCGTTATTATTAGGTTTTTCTTATGTTAAAAAAAACGACTGACACCGATCCTGCAATTACCGAATTACTGTCATCTGTGACCGCAAGAGCCGATCACATTTAAACGGAATCACATCTAGATTCTGTTTAAACGTGTGAACAGACTCGCTCCATAGAATTCCAGGCGGGCCGGTTATCTTTCGGAAACAGATTCGATAATGACTTTATTGAGGACGTTCTTGCCGACGACTTTAGCCCCGGTTTTCAACAGCCGTCGCTGCAAAATGGCCGGCGTCAGTTTTGTCTGCTGGCGCACCATTTGGGGAATGAAGGTATAAAGATCACGCAGGAAGGCATCGCTCAGGCGGGGCATGATCTTGTTGATCTTTTCGGAATTTTCCTCGCCGAGGACCTCCAGACTGAGCCGGATCATGACCGTCGCGGCGACCGAATCCTGGGCAAATATGGGGATCACCAGGTCATCCATGGGGATCGATACCGGCGGTCCCTCGGGGATGACTTCCTCGACCACATCTTCGATCACAACTGGCGCAAAAGGACCAATTTCGAGCCACTTCAGGACACTAATGGTACCGCCGGAGACCATCAGCAGGACCGAAAAGATGATCACGATTTTCTTCATATCCATGGTCCCCGGCCCTCCCTTAACGCGCCGATGTTAAATGTGACGAAACCCTGTTGCGCAAACGTCAATGTTTGTACCACATCGCTCACAGCGCAGGATAATGGCGTCATTTTACCGCTCACCGTCAAATTCACTAGAGCCGATCACGTTTAAACGGAATCACATCTTGATTCCGTTTAAACGTGTAAATCGGCTCGCTCTATAAAAATCGATCAGTTTTTCACGTTTAGTTTTAAACACTTCGTGTTTCAGACTAAACGTGAACTGATCTAGGCACCATAAATCGTCTATTCCATTTCCGCACCGCGTAACGTGCGGGCCAGTTTATCGAGCACTCCATTGACCAGACCGGGCTGACTTTCCTGATAGAAGGCTTTGGCAACATTGACGTATTCGTCGATGATCACACGGGCCGGAACATCCGGCATGGTCAACAGTTCGAAGGTTCCCGTGCGCAGGATGGCGCGCAGCAATATTTCCAGGCGCTCGACCGTCCAGTCGCTGGACAAGGAGGGACCGACCATGCCATCCAGGTCCTGCCGGCGCGACGTGACCCCCCGCACCAGTTCCGACAGCAGGCCACTGTCGGGGATGGCCAGGCCGCTCAAGTCCTCTTCGTCTTCTTCCAGAGCATCATCTTTGACGGGCTGGGCCTGCCAGCGCTGCCTGAGGAAATCGTCCAGCACCTGATCGGGCGGCACACTGGTCATGTCCATTTCATAGAGGGCCTGCACGGCGGCCAGCCGGGCCGCGCTTTTTTCCCGAATCGCCTGGGAAATATGGGCGGATTTGCTCACCCTGGCACCAGCCGGAAGTGTTTTTTCACCTCCATCATGCGCAGGCAGGTTTTGGCCACCGCCCCACCCTTGTTGTTCTGCGTAACGTCGGCCCGTTGCCAGGCCTGTTCGCGATTTTCGCAGGTCAGAATACCGTAGCCCAGGGCGACGCTGTAGGTCATCGGGATATCCATCAGGGCGCGAGCGGATTCCTGACAGACATAATCATAGTGGCTGGTATCGCCCCGAATGACACAGCCGAAGCCGACGAAACCGGCATACCGGCTCATCGCCGAACCCAGTTCCATGGACCGGACGGCATAGCGGATGGCTTGCGGCACTTCGAACGCGCCGGGCACGGCTAGCCGCTCGTAAGCCACTCCCGCCTCATCGAAAACCTGGGCCGCGCCTTTAAACAATTCGTCCGCGATGTCTTCGTAAAATCGCCCCTCGACGATCAGAATAGTTCCCGTATCAGACATTTCCCTGGCTCCTCAACCCGCTATGGATCGCTGTTCGACGACGCTCAGGCCATAGCCTTCCAGGCCGATGATGGTCAGCTTGGTATTGGACAGCAAAATCATCTCGCTGACTCCCAGGTCGAGCAATATTTGTGCGCCCACACCGTAGTCCCTGAGCTCGGTTGTCATCGGTTGTCCCAGTTTGGCCCTGACCCGGTCGGACAAGGCCTTGGGATGGGGTTCCCGGATCAACACGACGACACCGCGATCTTCCTTGCCAATAAGCTCCATGGCCCGGTGCAGGTCGTTCGACCTGCCGCCGGAACAATCGCCCAGCACATCACCCAGCACATTCATCGCGTGCATCCGCACCAGCACCGGCTCGTCGGTGAAAATATCGCCTTTAATCAGGGCGATGTGTTCGGCATAGGCGATATGGTTG
>CBFDVE010000347.1:0-3123 GCA_965613205.1 uncultured Rhodospirillaceae bacterium | reverse complement strand
CGCCCCCGGACATGAACTCCGGAATCCGCTCCTGCTTCAGCGCCTTGCCGGTCAGGGTGACCAGGTTTTCCAGTTTGAGTTCGCCGACAAGCCGCCGTAACTCGGCTTCTTGCGGCCCGCTGCCACCGATCAGGCAGTTGAATTCAAGGCCCCGGTCGCGCAGCAATCCGCAGGCCCGGATGAGTTGGACAAAGCCTTTTTTCTCGACCAGCCGTCCGGCCGACAAGATCGTAAAAACATCGTCAGACCTGGATTTTTCGACCGGCTTGAACAGGGAAAGATCAAGGCCGCAATAAACAATGACCAGCTTGTCAGGGTCGGCCCCCCGGTCAATGTAGAAGTTCCGGTGAAAATCAGAAATGCAAATGATGAACGCGGCCCGGTCGATCTTGTCCTGCAGGGCCACGCGATGACGAAACAGATCAATGGCGTGGCCGGTAAAGCTGAACGTCACATCCAGCAACCAGGCCCCGTACATGGCCACGGTGCCGCCGGAATGGGCCCACTGGGAATGAATGTGATCGGGTTTGTTGTTGCGCAACGGCACCGCCCAGTAGGCGGCGACAAAAAAATGCACAAGCGCTGTGATGCGCACGTGCAGACTTTCCCGTCGGCCGAAAAGCGCGTTGAACAGGGCGGTAAAATATCGGCCGTGAAAATAAATCGGGGCCTGAATCAGGCTGAAGACAAGACGCAGTGGATGCAGCGGATATATGGATACCGTTTCATCGTTCATCTTGTGGGCCCAGGCGGCCTCGTGTGAAAAATTATCTGGCTTGCGCAGGGCGTTCAGAGTGAACGGTATTCCAGCAAGCTGCACACGACTGATTTCATTCGCGTTCCAGGGCGAGGCGATGCCATCGGCCGTCATATAATGGATCATCGGTAACTATCCCAGGGACGCCGCCCAATCGGATTAAGAAACATTGCCGACGACCCCGAGTTTTTCCATCTGCTGTTCGGCGTAGCGCAATATATCCGAGATCGATTCGGCTTCTCCCAGCCATTCCCGGTACGCCTCGACGCTTTCGCGCGGCGACCGGGTCGGTGTCCAGCCCAGCGCCTTTAACTTGGCAACATCGGAACAAATGTGGCGGGTATCGCCGAAGCGGAATTTGCCACTCGGTTTCGCTTCGTAATCATTGACCCCGAAGACACCGGCGACGATTTGGGCAAACTCCGATACGGTAATGGGAAGATCACTCCCGACATTGAAAACCTGATAGTTGGCACGCGTATCTTCGAGCACCAGAAGGTTGGCGGCGACCACATCATGAATATTTATGAAGTCCCGAACCTGCTGACCATCTTCATAGATCGAGGGCTCCTGCCCCTGATGGAAGCTGAGCGAAAAGATTCGACAGGCGCCGCTGTAAGCGTTGTAAAAGCTTTGCCGCGGCCCCTGAACGATGGAATAGCGCAAGGCCACCGATGGAATATCGTATCGCTTGCCCATCTGCATAGTGATGCTTTCCTGGGAAATCTTGCTCAGGCCATATGGGTTTTGTGGGTTGCTGACGGTTTCATCTGATCGTTGGTGGTGCACCGGACCGGAAAAACCTTCGGGTGCGCGGATTTGCCAATCTCCCTGCTTCAATTGATCGTTCATGCGGATATTTGGTGTCAGTGATCTGCCCTTCGCGTCCTCGTACAGGCCCTCGCCCATAGCCGCCTGTGAACTGGCCACGATGACTTTTTGAATGGGCAGTTTTTCACGGACAATCAATTCGTATATCAACGCTGTTGAAACAGCATTAACCAGAAAAAACCGATTAAAAACAGGTAGATAGTCCTGAAATGCGGCGAAGTGATAGATGATATCGCAGCCTTTCATGGCCGCCAGCAAAGTCGCTTCGTCACAAACATCACCGCGAATAAATTCTATTCTGGGATCAAGATACGAGGGCACTTGCCCGGACCGGTGAACGGGTTCTTCCAGGCTGTCGAGAACCCGAACATCATAGCCTTTGGCGAGCAGTCCATCGGCCGTGTGCGAGCCGATAAATCCGGCGCCACCAGTAACCAGAACTCTCATTGATTCCCCCCAAATTAACTTGGAATATCGACATTCGAATTGTCGGAAGCGATTGTTTTTTCTCCGTTTTTTTGATGTAGCACATCGTGCTAGCGTTGACAAATTTGATTGTCACCATTTTCCTCGATGATCTTGATTATTGCGGCGGATATGCTCTAGTTTGATGTCGTTGTTTTGCCCTTCTCAAACCGCAGAATGAGCAATAATCGAGGGTGATGTCAGGCATGAAAAGTTCAAAACAAGTGCGTATACTGGCAATTGCATCGAGTGGGGGTCATTGGATTGAATTGTTCCGAATGCGTCCAGCCTGGGATGGATGTGATGTTTCATATGTGACGACCAAGAAGGGTTACAACGAAGAAGTCGTTCACGATGCCCGTGAGCGAAACCAGCCCGAACCCCGATTTTTTAAAGTCATCAACGCCAACAGGTGGCAAAAATTCCGACTTCTCGGCCAGGTGATCGGGGTCCTGCTGGTTTTGCTTCGGATTCGCCCTCATGTCATCATATCGACGGGGGCATCGCTCGGTTTCTTCGCCCTTAAAATGGGCAAGATATTAGGGGCCAGGACGATCTGGGTCGATAGCATAGCAAACGCCGAAGAACTGTCTTTGTCAGGAAAAATGGCTGGGGGTTGTGCCGACCTGTGGTTGACCCAGTGGCAGCATTTGGCCAGATCGAACAAGTCAGAAACGGCTCGGCCAGTGTACAAGGGCGAGGTCATATGATTTTCCTGACCGTTGGCCATGATATTCCCTTCGACCGGCTGACCCGAGCTATGGATGACTGGTGTCAGGAGACGGGCCGGGCCGATGTATTTGGCCAGATTGCCCACATAGGTCAGGAAGGTTACCGACCGCAGCATTTCAAGTGGCATGAATTTCTCGAACCGGAAGAATTCAAACACCAGTTTGAAACGGCCGATCTTATTGTCGCCCACGCCGGCACGGGGACAATTATCACCGCCCTGATGCTAAACAAGCCGGTCATCATCATGCCCCGTCGGGGCGATCTCAACGAAACCCGAAACAATCACCAGGTCGCCACGGCCGAACGATTTGCGCCACGGCTTGGGATCGACATTGCTA
>CBFDVE010000346.1:0-3144 GCA_965613205.1 uncultured Rhodospirillaceae bacterium | reverse complement strand
CCATAGGCACTTTCGAAATCGGTCTCGAGCGTCCGTTCGATCAGGCTGTCGTGTTTCAGCCGGTAGGCGATCAGATCGGCGATGGTGCCGATTTTCAGGTTGTGGAACTGGGCGAAGGCGACCAGATCGGGCATCCGCGCCATGGTGCCGTCTTCGTTCATGATTTCGCAGATTACGCCGGACGGGTTGAGCCCGGCCAGGCGGGACACATCGACGGCGGCTTCGGTGTGGCCGGTGCGGACCAGCACACCGCCTTCCTTGGCTTCCAGGGGAAAGACATGGCCGGGGCTGGCGATATCGGCCTTGCCCTTGGTCGGATCGACGGCGACGGCGACGGTGCGGGCCCGGTCGGACGCCGAAATGCCCGTGGTCACCCCTTCCCGCGCTTCGATAGAGACGGTGAAGGCGGTGTGATGGCGGGAATCATTTTGCTTCGACATCAGCGGCAGTTCCAGTTCGCTGACCCGTTGCGGGGTCAACGTCAGGCAGATCAAGCCGCGACCGTACTTGGCCATGAAGTTGATCGCCTCCGGCGTCGCCATTTGCGCCGGAATGACCAGATCGCCTTCGTTTTCCCGTTGTTCGTCATCGACAAGAATAAACATCCGCCCGTTACGGGCGTCTTCGATGATGTCTTCGACAGAGGAGAGTTGATCTGTGTGTGGCAAAATTCGCACCTATTCATTTTCAAGAAGCCGCGCAACATAACGTGCCAGCATATCAATTTCCACATTGACGACACTTCCGGGCGAAAGTTTTCCAAGCGTGGTTTCGTTCCGGGTATGGGCAATCACATTGACCCCGAAATTCGCCCCGTCCACTTCGTTGACGGTTAAGGACACGCCATCGAGAGTGACCGAGCCTTTGGCCGCAATATAGCGCTTTAACCCGTCGGGCACACGGAAAGTAATGCGCAGGGAATCCCCTTCACTTTGAATGTCTTCGACGTTCGCCGTTCCGTCCACATGGCCCGAAACAATATGACCACCCAGTTCATCACCCGCTTTCAGCGCCCGTTCCAGATTGACCTGAGTGCCTTCTTGCCACAACCCCAGCGTGGTCTTCGACAGGGTTTCGTTAGAAACCTCAACCCCGTACCAGTCCGGTCCGGTTTCGACCACGGTCAGGCAGGCCCCGGAACAACAGATCGAGGCGCCTAAATCGATGGTGCCGGTATCAAAGGCCGTGTTGATGTCGAAGCGGGTATCACCGGCCCGCCTGATCGCCCGGACAGACCCTACATCGGTGATAATTCCCGTAAACATCAGCTTGCCCGCCGGTAAGATTGATAAATATCGCCGTCCACGCGGCGGCTGTCGGTCAGGGTATAGAGTGGCGCATCGCCGATATTTTTGACGCCCATCGGGGCAATCGCCGGGCGGCCATCGCCACCGATGATTTTTGCTCCGATAAACCATTCCAGCCGGTCGATCAGCCCCGCTTGCATGAAACTTCCGGCCAGCCCGCCGCCGCCTTCGATCATGACCCGGGTCAGGCCCTGTCGGCCAAGGGCCCTGGCCATGGACAGTGGATCGGGACGACCCGTGCCATCGGCCTCGGCCTCGACTTCGACAATGGTCGCACCCTTGTCTTGCAGACTTTCTAATTTTTCAGGATCGTTGCCGCCAACTGTCAAAATGATCGGCTGACGGTCCAGCAGTCGGGCGGTCGTAGGCAAACGCAGGGTGCTGTCGGCGATGATCGGCACCGGCGAGCGGTTCTCCATTCCCGGCAATCGGCAATTCAGCATCGGATCATCGGCCAGGGCGGTGCCGATGCCGACCATGATGGCGTCGTGATCGGCCCGCAGCATGTGCCCGGCGGCCCTGGCTCCGGCCCCGGTGATCCATTGGCTGGAGCCGTTGGCCGTGGCGATGCGACCATCCAGCGTGGTCGCCGCTTTCAGGGTTATCAGCGGCCGGTTATCGGTGATCTTGAGGAAAAACCCGGCATTCAGGTCCCGTGCCTGATCTTCACAAACTCCGGTGACAACCTCGATCCCGGCATCTTGCAGCCGTTTAATCCCCTGGCCGCATGTGCGCCGGTCCGGGTCGGTACAGGCGATGACGGCACGGTCGATACCGGCTTCGATCAAGGCCAGGGAACAGGGCGGCGTTTGGCCGTGATGATCGCACGGTTCCAGGGTCACATAGGCGGTGCCGCCCCGGCACTTGTCCCCGGCCTGGGCCTGGGCCAGGGCCACGGTTTCGGCGTGCGGTCGCCCGCCCCTGGCCGTGGTGCCCCGCCCGCAAACGTGGCCCGTGATGTCGGTAATGATACAGCCAACGGCAGGATTGGGCGCGACCGTCCCTAAGCCGCGCCGGGCCAGGGTCAGGGCCGACCGCATGTGCGCCAGGTCGCCCAGGTCGCTCAAGTCGCTCAAGTTACAGAGGTCATTTTTTGTCGTCGTCACCCAGTTCACCAATGAACGCCTCGAAATCCTTGGCTTCGCGGAAATTTCGATAGACCGAGGCAAATCGCACATAGGCCACCTGATCAAGATCGAGCAGGTTGTCCATGATCATTTCGCCAACCACCTTGGTCGGAATTTCACTTTCGCCGAGAGTTTCCAGGCGCCGTTGAATGCCGTTGACAATGCGTTCGATGCGATCATTATCGACCGGTCGTTTGCGCAAGGCAATTTGCAAAGACCGGGCCACCTTGTCCCGATCGAAGGGGGCTTTCTCGCCGTTCTTCTTGACCACGGTCAGATCGCGTAGATGGACTCTCTCGAACGTCGTGAAGCGGGACCCGCAATCCGGGCAAAAGCGCCGACGGCGGATGGTCGCATTTTCTTCGGTCGGTCGCGAATCCTTGACCTGCGTGTCATCTCCACCACAAAACGGACAGCGCATGGGGGTTTCTCCTTAACTGTAAATCGGGAAGGTTCGGCACAGATCAGAAACATGCGCCGCCGCCGCCTGTTCGGCAGCGCCATTATCGTCGGTATTGGCCGCCAGACCGTCCAGCACATCACCGATCAGATTGCCGATCTGTTTGAATTCTTCGACCCCGAAGCCACGGGTCGTGCCCGCCGGGGTGCCGAGACGAATGCCCGAGGTGACCATGGGCTTTTCCGGATCAAACGGGATGCCGTTTTTGTTGCATGTCATCAGCGCCCGATCCAGGCTCAACTCGGCGTCC
>CBFDVE010000345.1:0-3160 GCA_965613205.1 uncultured Rhodospirillaceae bacterium | reverse complement strand
AATAAAATGCGGTTGGGCAATTCGGTCAACGGATCATAGTTGGCCTGAAAATAAATTCGTTCTTCGTCCTGCTTGCGCTTGGTGATGTCGTTAAAGACAATAGCGTATTGCACCTCTTTGCCATCGTCGATCACCAGCGCGGCCATGGATATGCGGATGGCATATTTCTGGCCATTTTTTTTGGTCGTCCAGAGCTCACCTTCCCAATATCCCTTGGCTTTCAGTTCGCTGTTCAATCGGGCAAATAAATCCCGATCTTTTTTCAAGGCCTTGAAGAAAGGCGGGCGCTTGCCGATGATATTCTCGGCCCGGTAACCGGTAATCTCGGAAAAAGCCGGATTAACGCTGGATATCTTGAAATTCCGGTCAACGATAACCACTGCTTCGGTCAGGTTGGCGATCACTTCGGCTGCCAACTGCAGGTTTTTTTCCGCGTTCTTGCGCTCGACTATTTCCTGGGTCAGTTCTGCCGTTCTTTCCTTGACCCGGATTTCAAGGTTATCGTGGGCCCGGCGCAATTCATCAGCGGCCTGTTTCCGTTCGGTAATGTCGTGAATGATTCCGGTAAAATATCGCTCGACGCCCAACCTTAGTTCAGTGACCGAAAGTTCGATGGGAAAAACGCTGCCATCGGCTTTTTTAGCTTCAAGCTGACGATTTTTGTCGCCGATAATTTTCTTGATCCCCGTGTCCCGATAGGTCTGGTAATTCTGATTATGTTTTCTGCTGTATTTGTCGGGAATAATCAGATTTATACTTTTGCCGATGATATCGGTGGCGGAAAAACCGAACATTTGCTCCGCTGCGGGGTTATAGGACAGGACAATACCCTGATCGTCGGTTGTGACAATGGCATCGGCGACGGAATTCATGATCCCTTGCAGACGTTGTTCGCGTTCGCGAATGGATCGAGTCGCGTGCAACCGTTGGGTAATATCATGGGCTTCGATCATGAAAATATCTTCGCCAGAACCGCCAATGGAAATAACGGCCAGTTCCACATCGATCACATCGGCGTCAACACAGACCATCTTGATGGGCATGGAAGATCCGCTGCCCGACAGGTTATCGATTTCGGCGGCAAGCAGCCCCAACCCATCATTCAGGGCTTCCCTGTAATCGGGATGAACAAGGGTATCAAAGCGGCGGCCAAACATTGTCGATGGCGTCTGTTCGTTCAGCATCCTGGCGCCTGCGGCATTGATATAGGTGATATATCCGTCTTCGCAGATGCAGATCAGGTTCAAAGCCTTTTCGACCAGATTGCGATACCTGTTTTCGCTGCGCAACAGTGACTCTGTGATTCGTATCCTGTCGGTGATGTCGCGGGCGATTACGGTGGTCAGTCCGGTTTCTTCTGTGCCGATGGGAGAAACAATGATTTCCGCATCAATGCTGGATTGCCTGCCCCGTTGAAACTTTACCGAAAACGGATTTTGTTCGACAAATTTCCGGCCCAGCAACTGATCGACAATATCACGGTAATCGGGATGCAGAAATTCAGAAAAATGGCGGCCCTGAATTCGTTTGGCAGATTTTAGTCCGAGTATCTGCAAACCTGCTTTGTTGATGTGGACGATGGTACCATGGCGGCACAGACAGGCCAGGTCGGGAATTTGATCAATCAGGCTGGCGGCCCAATCGGTCGCCGAAAACACGCCATTTTTTGTCGGGAATTTTCTGTTTCCAGGGCGGGCGATGATCGTGTCCATTTATATCTTACCAATTGAATATTCCCGACTCTACCCTGAACAATGCCGACACATACAGGCTTTTCATCACTCCATGCATACAAAAATATGTTTGATCATAGATAGTTGGGAGTGCTTGAAGTCGAGGGTATCACGAATCGGTTCGATATTGGCAAATGTGCATGCCGAAAATGGAACAGACAGAAAAACTATGATTTACTGGCTTGCCGGGTCTCAACTTTTTTGACGATTTCCCCTAACAATTGCCAGAAAAATGCTTCTCCGGGGTAGCCGAGAATGCGCCCGATAATCTCGCCACCTTCAACAACGACGAACGTCGGGGTGTAAATAATGGGGCCGATATAATTAAGATCTTCAGGCCGTTCGTCGTCATCAACATCGACCCGGCGCAGGGGTAGTATTTTTGATTCAGGCGTCTTGTCATAGATGACCCCGACTTCCTCGTGCCAGGCTTCACACCAGGGACAGGCCGTGCTTTCAAACATCACCAGTTCCGCCGCCTGTGCCGGTGATAGGCCCCCGGTCGCGGCGATCACAAGGATGCTCGCAAACAGGGCCACTCTGGCCAGTCGGGCCGGTAACATGACGACTGAAAACAAAGGGGAGACAATCATCGGAAATCCCAAAAACAAATCAAGGAAACTAAAAAGTCGGGCCGGACTCTTGGAAAGGAGAAACCAGCCCCAATATTTAACTACTTAATTACAGGTCATTACGCCGATTTTTTGATCAAATAGGTGAAGACCCCATCGTTTTCGTTACTTTCGACAAGCTCGTTACCCGTCGAGCGGCAGAAGGCTTCAAAATCCTTGACCGAACCAGGATCCGTCGATAAAACCTGAAGGCTTTCCCCACCGGCAAGGCCCTTGAGAGCCTTTTTCGCCTTTAGAATTGGCAAGGGGCAATTCATCCCTTTGGTATCTAGTGTCGTTGTCATAACTTATTGCTCCGCTATTAAATTACTGTTTTGTTTACCATACACTGTATATTAGATTTTTATCAAGTGCATATGTTGATGAACTTCAGGCACACGACCCGCAGACAAGACGCCAGGTTCTTCTCGTTGGCGATCTGACAGTGGTCATGAATGCGGGTCACCAGCGAAGCCACAGTCAAATCCTCTTCTCTCGCCAGCATGTCGAGAACGGTCCAAAAGGCGCGTTCCAACCTGATCGTCGTCGAATGCCCGTGAATCCGTAACGAACGCCTTTCGGGGGCAAATTCCTTCTGCTGATCCACATTGCACAGGGCGAACAACCGGGACAGCGGATTTTGCAGTTCATCCGCTGCCGGTTCGGCGCCGTCACCAGCTTCGAAAGACAACGGATGATTGGCACTCGCCGGAGTCATTGTACGTAACACTCCCTCGCCCGTTAAAAAAAACGAAATCAGATATACAAATTAACGTCGGCCTTCAATGCACCTTCCATGTACATGGCGGCACCGCC
>CBFDVE010000344.1:0-3179 GCA_965613205.1 uncultured Rhodospirillaceae bacterium | reverse complement strand
TGGCCTTGACGAAATCGGCGGCCTCATCCGGGTCGGTGAGCAACTGGTCGTGGCTCAGCTTGCCTTCGGCGCCGACGCCGTCCTCGGCTTCCGCCTCGCCGGTCTCCAGCGAGCCCAGGCAGCCCAGTTCGCCTTCGACCGATACCCCGCAGGCATGGGCCATGTAGACCACGTTGGCCGTGGTTTTCACATTGTATTCATAGGAAGAAGGCGTCTTGCCGTCGGCTTCCAGGGAGCCGTCCATCATCACCGAGGTAAAGCCGGACTGGATGGAACGCTGGCAGACCTCCGGCGAGGTGCCGTGGTCCTGATGCATGACCAGCGGAATGTGCGGGTAAGCCTCCGCCGCCGCCATGATAAGATGACGCAGGAATGCCTCACCGGCGTATTTGCGGGCCCCGGCCGAGCCCTGAAGAATGACCGGGCTGTCGGTCGCGTCGGCGGCGATCATGATCGCCTTGACCTGTTCCATGTTGTTGACGTTGAAGGCCGGAATGCCATAGGCATTTTCCGCCGCGTGGTCGAGAAGCTGACGCAATGATACGAGTGCCATGATGAAAAAGTCCTCCGCTGGATAATTGTTATCGTTGACCTGAGACTACAAGCGACGCCTGGCTTCGGCGACTACATTTTCAGCGGTAATGCCGAAATGTTTGTACAAATCCACCGCCGGAGCCGAGGCCCCGAAACCGGTCATGCCGACGAAGCCGCCATCGGGGCCGATGTATTTGTCCCAGCCGAACCGCATCGCCGCCTCGACACCGACTTTTACGGTGCCCTTGCCCAGCACCTTTTCACGGTAAGCCGCCGATTGGGCATCGAACAGTTCCCAGCACGGCATGGAGACCACGGCGGTCGGCGTGCCCCTGGCTTCCAGCATTTGGCGCGCCGCCATGGCGATTTCCACTTCCGACCCGGTCGCCATCAGGGTGACTTTGCGTTTTCCCGCCCCCTTGCCGGCTTCGGCCAGCACGTAGGCCCCCTTGGCCACCATGTTGGATTTCTTGTGGCTGGTCCGCTGCGGGGCCAGGCCCTGACGCGTAAGAACCATGCCCGAAGGGGTGTTTTCACTTTCCAGGGCGACCTGCCAGCATTCCGCCGTTTCCACCACATCGCACGGGCGGAACACGTTGAAGTTGGGCATGGCGCGCAACATGGCCAGGGTTTCCACCGGCTGGTGGGTCGGGCCGTCTTCGCCCAGACCGATTGAATCATGGGTCAGAACGTAGATCACCCGCTGTTCCATCAGGGCCGACAGGCGCATGGCGCCCTTCATGTAATCGGCGAACACGGCGAACGTGCCGCTGTAGGGGATGAAGCCACCGTGCAAAGCCATGCCGTTCATGACCGCGCCCATGGCGTGTTCGCGCACCCCGTAGTGAATGTAACGACCGGAGAAATCCTTGTTGGTGATCGACTTGGTCGACGAGGTCTTGGTATTGACTGAACCGGTCAAATCGGCCGAGCCGCCGATCATCGCGGGTATGGCTTCGGTCAGAACTTCGAGCACCTTGCCCGAGGCCTGACGGGTCGCCAGTTTGGGTTTTTCCGCCGCCATCTGTTTCTTGAAGGCATCGATCTTGTCGGTCCAACCGTTTGGCAATTTACCAGTAGACATACGTTTTAATTCCGCCGCGCCCTTGTTCTTTTTCAGGCGGGCTTCCCATTTCTTGCGATCCCTGGCCCCGCGAACGCCGACCTTGCGCCAGGCATCGAGGATGTTTTTCGGTACCACGAAGGGGCCGTGATCCCAGCCCAGGCCCTTGCGCATACCCTGGATTTCTTCTTCACCCAGGGGCGCGCCGTGGGTCGAATGGGAGCCGGCCTTGGTCGGCGCGCCGAAGCCGATGATGGTCTTGCAGGCAATCAAGGAAGGTTTATTCGATTTTTTGGCTTTAGCGATGGCCTTCCTGATGGCGGCGGCATCGTGGCCGTCGATGGCCTGGGTGTCCCAGCCGGAGGCCTCGAAGCGTTTGCACTGATCATCGGTGGTGGTCATGTCGGTGCTGCCATCGATGCAGATTTCGTTGTCGTCCCACAGCACGATCAGTTTGTTCAGCTGCAAGTGCCCGGCCATGGAAATGGCTTCTTGTGATATCCCTTCCATCAGGCAGCCATCGCCGACAATGGTATAGGTGTAGTGATCGACGGCGCGCGCGCCATAGCGTTTGGCCTGCATCTTTTCGGCCAGCGCCATGCCGACCGCCGTGGTAATGCCCTGACCGAGCGGGCCGGTAGTGGTTTCGACCCCGTCCACATGGCCGTATTCCGGATGCCCGGCGGTCTTGGCGCCGATCTGGCGGAAGTTCTTGATATCCTTGATCGAGACCTTGTAGCCGGTCAGGTGCAGCAGGGAATAGATCAACATGGAGCCATGTCCGGCGGACAGCACGAAGCGGTCCCGATCCAGCCAGCCACTGGCCTTGGCGTCAAACTTGAGGAAATCCGAAAACAACACGGTGGCCACGTCGGCCATGCCCATGGGCATTCCGGGATGGCCGGATTTGGCGGCTTGCACCGCATCGACCGAAAGAAAGCGAATCGCATTGGCCATTTCTTTGTGGGTAGCAGTCATGTCTTGAAGTCTCCCGTCAGGTCGTCGTTAAAATTCAAAAAAATCAGATGGCGTGATGGCCAAGTGCCGCCTTGACCATGTGGTAGGTAATCATCAGTTGCGACAGGGCCAGGGGGTGGCTGATGGCTAAGTTGTCCATCTCGTCGGTAAAGGCGCCGACATTATCGCGCAGGTGCTGGGCTTCGGGGATCAGGTCCCACAGCAGGTCTTCCATGGCCAGGGCTTTTTGGTCTTCCACGCTGCCGGCAATATCAAGCACATCGACCGGCTTGCCGTCGATATCCCTGGCCAGTTCCAGGCGCAAGCCTTTTTTTGCCCCGGCTTCCAGGATCGGCGTCAGATCGGGATGGGGCAAGGTCGGGCGCAGGGTGTGGCGCACATTCAAATGAGCCCCGGTTTCCCTGATCTGGCCATCGGGCTGATAGAAGCCGATGACCATATCGGCGAAGGTGCGCTGGGGCTGGATGAAGGCGACGCTGTCGCCGACCCGTTTTTCCAGGGAAGCCACAACATCGGCTTCGGCGTAGCCGCGGACGCTGCAATCGCGCCGGACTTTCCACTTCAGACGCAGGCTTTCTTCCGGTTCCAGATAGACTTTGACATC
>CBFDVE010000343.1:0-3181 GCA_965613205.1 uncultured Rhodospirillaceae bacterium | reverse complement strand
GGCAAAAAACCTTTACTAATGCGGTTGGTAGTAAATGAAGATACGCAAAAAGATCAAAAATTAATTTAAAAAAAACTATAATTTATTTTCATTTATTTTTTTTAATCCAATTTATGGATTACCGTGTGTTTATCAGTTATCCTATTCCCATTAATCAGCATTACTACAAAAGAAGTCATTGTTGTGCTTTTATACTATAATTTTAAACAATTTGGCAATAGAGTTAAAAACTCTAAACTTTTACTGTAATCCAACTCATAAAAATTTACACCAATATTAATCGCCGCATAATAACTACTTTGATTATTCTTGTAATATTCTTCCAAAGGTATTCGCCAAAATTTTTTGCCCAATTTTTCTGCAATGAACCATTTTTCTAATAATCTTGCTGTTCTTCCATTTCCATCCATAAACGGGTGAATTGCTTCAAATTGATAGTGCGCAATAGCAATCTGCGCGATAGGGTCAATATTTTTCTCCAAATGAAGACACCCCTTTTAGGCCAAATGACCGGCAGGATTTGAGAAAAATTATCCAAGGCTGCCTGCTAGAATTTGTACCCAAACCAGCTTAACTTTTCTAATTCCAGAAAATTTATCGGTGGGCACCGAATAAATAGGCGCAAATGCCCCCCAACCCAGGAGGTGTTTGAGACCGGAGCATGACACCAGCATCCTGAAAGATTTCTTGTATTTCGTGCCCAAATTTGAAATCAGGATGAAAGGGAATCGGCCCATGCTGAGCCAGATACTCTTCGATAATCTTTTCGTTCAATAATACGTCAGTCCCGATACGGCGAGGCTTAATAATTTCCACTTCAAAAAATCGAGGTGGTTGATCGTTCGCTTTGATTTCTTCAATCGAAGTAATTTCATTCACCAATTCATTTAAATCACCATCATATTCAGAATCTATGATCAGGTTTTTAAGTTTACGGCAACCCGAAGACAAGCCATCAAGACCGGCGCTGCCTGATCATATCCGGCGGTCAGGTCCACGATAGCCAGGTCATGCCTGATCTTCTGAACGGTGCCAGTCGGTCAGCGGCGGTTGTTGCCGATAAAGCATATGGATCACACTCGATCCGAAAACACATCGATGACCAAGGTGCACTCGCCGCCATCCCGTCAAAATCAAACGCTCGAAAAGGTGCTGAGTATCAAGGTGCAAGCAAAGGGCTCGTACACCTTTAACGCTCAAACCAATGCAGGCGAAATCGACTGCAAAAAAGGGGCCCTTATTTGCGCTTAATCTTGGCCAGTAGCGCGCGCAACTCAACAATGCTTGAACGATCAAACTCTCGATCAAAGAACCGTTCAACCCAGCCCCCCTGGCTTTCCATGAATCTCAATTTCGTCTCGATCGCCTGCTCTGTGTTGGAGGGAAAGAATCGGACGAACACCACGCCAGCCTGAACGGCTAGTTTTGCCGTTTCTGAAAGTACTGCGTCCAATGAAATGGCTTCAAAGAATGGACCGCAGTGCGCCCCTAGCCCCCGAGGTCCGAGCATCTGAAACCCTTTATATGTGGCATGCCCGGCTAATTCACAAAACATGTTGTATGCGACATCACGTTTTTTTTCATTAAAGCCGTCCCGCTTGTCGAGAGCTTTTCTCACATTCACGGGCATGAATAATTTCATACGGGTTTTCTTATCCGCCATCCGCCACGTTGATATTGCTTTTCGGTCTGTCTGAAGATAATCGAGCAAAAAGGCGGTCTCAAGAATGTCGCGCCCCTGAAGAGCCGCCGTTTGATAGTAACCGCTAAACATTAACTTAAGGGCAGAGGCCAGCCCGTTGAAGATACGGATGCCGAGGAGTTGAATAGTCTCTTTGTCTTCGTCAACTGCTTCGTTCTGTCGGATGAAGAAATTGAACAAGTTCATAGTTTGCTCGATCATGTCCGTATGGGCCGCCATGTTCACATCGGCCTTGATCGCTTCCATCGATCTGTTGCGAATAAACTCTTCACCCCTATGAAGACTATTAAGGTTATCAGGAATACCGGGCTGCGAATCGGTCGTTTCGCGGCCATGAAAGCGTTTCCCAGCCCAAAAACCAATCAAGCCAGCCAGGGCGGCGGCGATGATCGCGCCAACGAGAGTATAAACGCCTTCCATGGGCAACAGTATGCCCTGAAACGCTGGCGTTCAAAAGGGCGCGAAAGGCCTTCTGAAGGTGCCCCATAGGTGCCCCAACGAAAAATCTCTCGATTAGCATATTTGCTAGCCCCTTGCAAACAATGGTGCCGCCTGGGTGATTTGAACACCCGACCCCCGCATTACGAATGCGATGCTCTACCAACTGAGCTAAGGCGGCATATTTGTGTTGTTGGTTTCCGGGGCCCTGTTTAAGCCCCTGGGCTTTTTTCGTCAATGTCTTGTGACCCCGTGCCGGGCGGCAGGGCGGCCAGGTCGGGGGCGGCCAGTTCGGGGCTGGCCGTCTCGTCGATAACGGCTTCAAGCGTCACCGGGGTCTGCGAGGCCTGCGAGGTCAGGGGGATGACCGGGATATTCAGGGGGCGCGACCAGTCGAAGCTGTCAAACGTCTGGCATTTGCCGCAATGGGGCGTCCAGGGCCTGGCCGTATTGCCGCAATCCCGGCACACCCATTTCAAGTCGGCTGCCGCGCCGCCGACCCGGAACAACCATTGCCGCGCCGCCGCCAGGTCGCCAGATTCCTGTTCTTCCAGTTGCGCCATCAGGGTGCAGACGGTCACCGTCAGTGGCTCAGATGAGTGCTCGGAAGCCTCTGTCAGGTGTTGCAGATTGCGCCGGGCATCGCCCCACAACCCGGCTTCCAGGGCCTGGCCAGCGAGCAGCAGACGGCTTTCAAAATGGTCGGCATTGGCCTGGGTCAGTTTTTGGGCCGCCTTCATGCGGTCGAGCGCGTCTTGCGCCGGAACCGCCGGCCAGTAGGCCGCCGCCAGATCACCATGGGGTTGCAGGAGCCAGGATTGTTCGATAACCGTTCGCGCCTTGCGCCGCTTGTTGGCGGCGACCAGCAAGTGACCCAGGCAAAGCCCGTTGTGGGCGGCCAGCATGAGCGCCGTGCCACCGCATTGGCGAGCTACTTCCTCGATGACGATGGCGTTGCCGAGGTATCCCAGTTCCGCTCCATCGAGGTCAGCCGGCGCCAGCGTGCGCCACCGGGCCGGTCGACGCCGGCGCGGGCGGCAG
>CBFDVE010000342.1:0-3181 GCA_965613205.1 uncultured Rhodospirillaceae bacterium | reverse complement strand
CGAACCGATGGTCATTTCCTGGCCGATAATGGCGATCGCGCCAACCGTGGTCAGGGCAATAGACGTGCTCATGGACAGGCTGGCGCCTAAGTTGGAAAAGCTGTCCGTCTTGCGTCCGCGCAGGATCGACGTTTCGATATTGTCGGCCTGGGTGTCTTCCCACATGGGTCGCATGACCCCGTCGAGGGCCAGCGCCTTGACCGTCGCCCGGGCGTTGATCATTTCCGAAATCAGGGAATCCCGGGTGTGGATGGCGGTTCGTTCGGTCTTGCCCGCCGCCGACATAACGGCGCTCGAACGCCAGGCGACGAGCAGAAATACCGGCAGGATAATCAACAGCACCCAGGCGATGGGTTTGGCAATAATAAATATCAGAAACAGGAACAGCAGCGCAAAAGGCAGATCGGCGATCAGGATCGCGCTGCCCCCGGACAGGGTGTTGCGAACCGTATCTGAATCGCGAAACAGCGACAGCCAGTGGGCCGAAGGCTTGCTTTCCAGATATTGCAGGGGCAGGGACATGAATTTTTCAAACAGCTTGCGACCGACATGGACATCTATGCGCAAGGCCACGGTTTGCATAATTCGCGAGCGGGCCTGGCGCAGGATAAAATCGAACAGGACAATGATTGCCATGCCGACGATCAAGCCATACAAGGTGCTGATACCGCCCTTGCCAACGACCCGGTCATAGACCTGCAGAGTGAAAATCGGCACCGCCAGGGCCAGCAGATTGACAAACGCCGACATGGCGATAACCTCGTTAAAGGTTCCGCGCAATGGCTTGATGATCGGCTTGATCCAGGCGCTGGTGGATGGTTCGGCCATTTTTCTCAACGGAGGCCGAAAGCCCCCGTTCCCACTGTGAAGTTTCAGCTATAGTGCATAAACCATTAGTTCTTAACATCGAATTTATACCTTGACCTGTCCGATCTGTCTCGGTGTAGTTACCCCCTGCGGAGACAAAGGATGGCGAATGCCACGATCTGACATGTTCATGAGGATAAGTTGATGTGGGCCCGGATTGCCCGCGCCTTTTCCATGGAACGGCTGATCGGCCTGGCCATGATCGCCGCGTTTGTCGTGCTGTATTATTACGACCCCTATCCGGTGCAGTTTATGCGGATCAAGACGTTCGATTATTATCAGCAGGTGAAGCCCCGTGAAATCCCCGCTCCGGCGCAAAAACCGGTCACCATTATCGATCTTGACGAAGACAGCCTGGCCGAAATTGGCCAGTGGCCATGGCCGCGCAATATCATCGCCCAGATGATCGAGAACCTGATGCAGATGGGTGCCGTCCTGGTTGCCTTCGACATGGCCTTTCCCGAACCGGACAGGATGAATCCGGCCAGTATCGCGGAAAATTTGCCGGGACTGGACGATGCGACCAGGGCGATGCTGCGCAAATTGCCCAGCAATGATCAGATTCTGGCCGATGTGATCAAGAAATCCCGTGTCGTTCTGGGTCAGGCCGGATTTTGGGAAGTACGCGAAGTCGACAAGACCGGACCGCCGCCGATCAAGAAATCAATCGCCCTGAAAGGCTCCAGGCCGCATAAACTGATTCCCGAATTTCAATCTCTGGTGCGCAATGTGTCGGTCTTTGAAAAACCCGCCGCCGGGCACGGTATCTTCACCGTGGTCCCTGAAACCGACGGCATCGTGCGTCGGGTGCCGACTATTTTTACCTACAAAGGCGATATCTATCCGGCTTTGTCCGTGGAAATGCTGCGGGTCGCCTTCAATCGCAAGACGACCCTGGTTACGACCAAGCCCCATGGGGTTGAATCCATTGGCATCGTTTCCAAGCGCATCTATCCGCCCAACGGCCTGATCATTCCGACCGACCGCAACGGCAGGGTGTGGCCATATTTTTCAAAAAGAGACAAGGCCAAGTATGTCTCGGCCCGTGATGTGCTGGCCGGAACCGCCGACCCGGCTCTGATCAAGGGCAAACTGACCATCGTCGGCACCTCGGCGGTGGGGCTGCTCGATATTCGCTCGACCCCGGTCGATCCGGTCATTCCCGGTGTCGAAATCCACGCCCAGTTGATCGAGGCGGCCCTGCACAATACCTATCTGTCCCGGCCGGGCTGGTTCGATGCGGCGGAAATGTTCATGGTCATTGTCGGCGGGTTGCTGATGGTCGTGCTGGTGCCGTGGATCGGGGCCAAATGGACGGTGGCGCTGCTGGCCGTGGTGTCAGTCGGGGCGGCGGGGATGTCATGGTATCTGTTTGTCGAATACCTGTTCCTGTTTGATGCCGGGTTCGCCATTGTCACCACGTTCCTGCTTTATTCGACCCTGACCTATACCAGCTACGCCAAGGAAGAAACCCAGCGTCGGCAGACCCGCAATGCATTTTCCAAGTACCTGTCACCGGACATGGTCGAACGGGTCGCCGGCGATCCGTCCAGTCTCAAGCTGGGTGGCGAGCAGCGTGATTTGACCCTGTTGTTTTGTGATGTACGCGGCTTTACCACCATTTCAGAACAGTTTGACGCGGTCGGCCTGACCGCTTTGATCAACAAGCTTTTAACCCCCCTGACGAATGTCATTCTTGATCATCAGGGCACGGTCGACAAATACATGGGCGATTGCATCATGGCGTTCTGGAACGCGCCCCTGGACGACGAGGACCATATTTACAATGGCTGCGTTTCGGCCCTGTTGATGCTGGGCGAAATGGGACCGCTGAACGACCGGCTGGAAATCGAAGCGAAAGAAGAAGGGCGCAAGCATATCCCCCTGAAAGTCGGTGTCGGCCTCAATACGGGCGAATGCGTGGTCGGCAACATGGGTTCGGATCAGCGATTTGACTATTCCGTGCTCGGCGATGCGGTCAATCTGGCGGCTCGCCTGGAAGGGCAATCCAAGAGCTACGGTATGAATATCGTGCTCGGGCCATCGACCAACGAGGCGGTTGCCGACCGTCTGGCGACGATTGATCTGGATTATATTCAGGTCAAGGGAAAAACAACGGGCACCTATATTTACGGCCTGATGGGCGACGCCGAGATAATGGCCGATGCGAAATTTCAGGAAATACAATCAGAGATTATCACCGCCCTAAACCTGTACCGAAGTCAAGAATTTGATCAGGCCGCCGACAGGTTCAAGATCTTTAGGTGTGTAACTAAGATAGATTGGTGATTCAGGGGAGCGGGCTTCTTTGATT
>CBFDVE010000341.1:0-3182 GCA_965613205.1 uncultured Rhodospirillaceae bacterium | reverse complement strand
CTTGGCACCGACATCCATGGCCATTTTCGCCGAGCCGATGTTGGACGAATAGATCAGGATTTCCGGCACCGACAACCAGCGTTTCTTGCCGTGGTAATCGGAAATGGTAAAGCGCGAGATGCGGATCGGCTGGGCCGTATCATAGCCATCCTTCAGGCTCACCGTATCGCTGTCCAGCGCCATCGCCGTGTTGAACAGCTTGAAGGTCGAGCCCATTTCGTAGACGCCCTTGGTGACCCGGTTGAAACCGGCATCGCCACCCATGGTGGCGGGCCGGTTGGGGTCGAAATCGGGCAGCGAGACCATGGCCATCACTTCGCCGGTCTGCACATCGACGATCACACCGGCGGCCCCCTGGGCGCTGAAGTCGTCCATGGCGTCCGCCAGTTGCCGCCGCAACATGGCCTGAACCCGAATGTCGATGGACAATTGCAAGGGCCGGGTGGCGTCTGTCAGGGCTCCTGAAAACTGTTTTTCGATGCCGGCGATGCCGGCTCCGTCGATATCGGTCAGGCCCAGAATATGAGCCGCTTCGCGGCCCTGGGGATAGACCCGCCGCTCGCCCTGGCGAAAGGCCAGGCCGGGAATACCCAGCTTGTTGACCCGGTACTGCTGATTGGGCGTGAGGTTTCGGCTGAGCCAGACGAAACGCGAGCCGGACTGTAGCTTGGCCAGCACTTCGTTATATTTAAGGTCCGGCAGGGCCTTGATCAGTTTGGTAGCGGCGGCGGCGGCGTCCATGATGTCGCGTGGGTCGGCGAACAAAGACGCGCTGGGCAGGCTGGTGGCCAGCACGACGCCATTGCGATCGACAATATCGGCCCGCTTGACCACCTTGGGGGCGGCCGCGGCGACATGGGCCATGGGCGGTCGGGGACCGGGGCCAAACACGGTCAATTCGATCAGCCGGGCGGAAATGGCGATAAAACCGACCATGAAAACGACACCGGTGACCAATAGCCGGTTGCGCCCGGTTTCCAGCGCCTGTTTGATGTTCGCCGGCGAAGCATCAGTCATTGTCCGCCCTCCAGGGAAATTCTGAGCGTGCCAATCTGTTGCAGGGTCGCCAGTTGAGATGATTTCAGGGGAACCATGCCCAAATAGCGCTCGGCCAGATCACGCAGCCGTTGCGGATTGTTCAGATAGCTCCATTCGGCCTTGAGCACATGTAAGGATTGGCGTTCCTGAAAGATCGATTTGTTGAGAGAGGTCAGTTCCTGTTCCAGGTCCTGGACCCGGTATTTGATGGTAAACAGGGCCACGCTCAGGCCACCGGCAAGCAGAAGAAACAGCAGCGTGGTGTGCCGGATCATGCGCTGTCTCGCATTTGCTCACCGGGCCAGGACGGGGAACGTGTCCGTTCCGCCGCCCTGAGCCTGGCCGATCTGGATCTTGGATTGATCGATATTTCACTGTTGCCCGGCTTGATCGCGCCACGCTTGATCAGGGCGAAGCTGGGCGGTCGTGGCCTTGATGTCGCCTGAGGCAGATGCCGCGACGGGTTGGCCGCCAGGCCGCTGCGGGACTGCAAGAAGTTTTTCACCCGGCGGTCTTCCAGGGAATGAAACGAGACCACGGCCAGGCGTCCGCCCGGTGCCAGTAATTGTTCGGCGGCGGCCAGGCCCCGGTCCAGTTCGCCCAGTTCATCGTTGACGAAAATACGCAGGGCCTGAAACGTACGTGTCGCCGGATCTATCCCGTCTTTCGATTTCCTGACAATGCGCCGAAGCAGTCCGGCCAGTTGATCGGTGGTGGTAAACGGGGTTTGCGCCCGGTCCCGGACAATGGCGGCGGCGATGCGGCGCGAGGCCCGTTCTTCCCCCAGATTATAAATGATGTCGGCCAGATCATCGGCCTCAAAGGTGTTGACCACCTGGGCCGCCGTCAACTCGGCTCCCAACCCCATGCGCATGTCGAGCGGGCCATCGTTGCGGAACGAGAAACCCCGGTCCGCGTCGTCGATCTGCATGGACGAAACACCGATGTCCAGGGCCACGCCATCGACCTTGTCGATGCCGACTTCGCCCAGCAACCTGACCATGTCGCCATAGCAGCCGCCCAGCACCCGCAGGCGTCCGGGGAAGCGGGCGGCCAGTTGTTGACCGTTGGCCAGGGCGCGAGGATCCCGGTCGATACCGAAAACCCGGCAGTCGGCGGTTTCCAGAATGGCCGTGGTGTAGCCTCCGGCCCCGAACGTGCCATCGACATAGACGGCGCCATCGCGCGGGTTCAGCACGTCGAGCACTTCTTGCAGCATCACCGGAATATGAGGGGCGGTCATGATGACCCTTCCGGTCCGCGCGGCGGCAAGGTAACGCCACGGGCGCGGGCCTGCTCAAGGCCCCGGTGACGGTGTTCCTCGTGAATTTCCGGCTGCCAGACCTGGAATGAATTGAGCCGCCCGACGAACCGGGCCTCGCCCTTGATTTGAGCGCGAACGAGTAATTCTTCGGGAATGACAATGCGGCCTTCCGGGTCGAACGGCAGGGCATGGGCGTTATCGAGGATGGTGATCAACAGGTCGTCCTGTTCCGGGGAGAACATGGCGGTCGCGTCGTCGATCCGCTGGGTCAGTTGGCGGAAGTAGCTTTCGCCGCAGGCTTCGATGGCCTGAAAGCGGATCGAGGGATAGACGTAGACACCGGCGAACCCTTCGCCGAGAAGGGCGTCGCGAAAGGACTTGGGCACGGATACCCGGCCTTTTTTGTCAATCTTGTTGACGTATCTGCCGACCAACAGCGTCATTTTTCGGCCCCCGATGCCGGTGTGCTTTTCTGCCCATAAAATTCAAAGGCTGGCCGCTTCGCCGCGCATCAATCGAGCCTTGATGTGCTCACGCTATGGCCTCGCCCCCCGATGACTACCCAATGGGTGTTAATGGGATAGCATGGGATATTATGGGACGCAATGGGATATTATGGGTTTTCGGGGTTAATAAAGCGTTTCCAGGGCGAATTTGCATCGACCGGAATGTGACTATTAATGCCCGCAAGACCTTTCAAAAATCCTAAGCCTATTTAGCGCAAAACTATGGCCGGATTATGTTGCCAGGTTGTTCTTTTTTGGGTGATGCGAAGGATGAAAATTGCCAGACGGTCTGTAAGCCGGGTTCTGTCCACGCCGGGGCCTCTAAAAAAGGCCCAGGCGATAGATGGCCATTCATCTGGGACGCCCGTTACCGG
>CBFDVE010000340.1:0-3184 GCA_965613205.1 uncultured Rhodospirillaceae bacterium | reverse complement strand
CGACACCGGCGAGCGGCTGGCCAAACGGGACAACGCCCTGACCCTCAGGACGTTGCGCCAGGCCGGCCACAGCGCCGAGGATGTGCGCACCATGACCGGTCTAATATGACAGGGCCGGGGTTTGCCGCAAATAGGTGTTATCGGTCAGTTGCCGCAGCATGAAACCGGCCACATCGGCGCGGGATATGCACTTGAAAAACTGGTCACTGATATACCCGGACCGGCACCATGCGGCACTGGCACCCGCCTACGATTTTGTTTCGACAATACCTTATATCCCAGGCGACAGAGCCGCCCTGAACTACAGCAGGACGAAGCGTTTCGATGAATTTTCAGACGATGAACTTCGCCATTTTGCCGCCAGCGCCCTGCTGCCGGAAAAATTGGTTCTTGATACAGCGCATGAAACGGTCGCCCTGTTTCATCAGTTCTGGCAGGCCGAAAAGACGCATCTTCCCCTGCCTGCCAATGTCATCAAGGCCATTGAAGATCACCTGAAAATCATCCCGATCGCCAAAACCTAATCCGGCTTGGGCACGATTAGGACTTTTTCGGTTTTGTAGCGGCCTTCGCAGTCATCGACTGATTTTTTGACAATGGCCCGCATCATGCCCAGGTCGTAGCGCAGCCAATGTTCTTTGTGGGCGTCCGACACACCGCACTGGGTGATCGAATCCGCCAGAAGTTGGTGGCGGATCATGAATACTTCTTCGGGTATGAACAGGTGCTGGTGGCCGCGCATGGGCATCCGACCGCAATATATTTTGGGATCGCCGCCAAACAGATCAAACATGAAATCGGTCTGCTGGTCTTCCAGCACCCATCGCTCCACACCGACGAAAAAATCTTTCAGCCAGGGGTGAGACAGCAGCCTGTCGTACAATTTCGTATGTACCTTTTTGAGGCAATCCTTGCCGCCAATATCATCGATAAACGCCATCGGAAATCCTTCAGCTTCTCGGTTGCCTGCGCAGGTCTTTCAGCTCGTAGGGGTCTGAATAAATATTGGTTGAATTGGCCCCGGCATCCCCTGCCCTGGTTTTTGCGCCGTAGACCATTTTTGCATAGCCACACAAAAAAATACGCCAGTCTTGCAGGTCGGTGCGGTCGTCAAAGGCCAGGTCGTCGGCCCGGCCTGATCTATAACCCTCCTGGTCCGTGCCACCGGAAACACAGGCCACATAATGGAAATTGCCGTGGCTTTGTTCCATCGCCCGCAATGGGTCGTCACCGTACAGGCCATCGACCAGGCGACTGCCGTGATAGAGCCAGATCTGACCCCTGTGGCCGGAGGCCAGGGCGTCTCTGGCAATGCCGATCAACGGGGCCAGGCCGGTGCCGGTGCCGATCAACAACATGTTCTGTTCGGCCCGGCCGGGCCGGTAATAGCAGTTTCCAAACGGGCCCTGAACACTCATGTGATGACCCGGTTTCAAGTCGTCCACAATCCAGCTGCTCATCTGGCCCCGGTCGAATTTCTTGACGTGAAATTCCAGCCGTTGGTCCTGGCTTGGCACACTGGCGAGAGAATAGGAGCGCACCAGCCCGTCTTCCCGGCGCAGGTTGACAAACTGGCCGGCGCGGTAGTAAAGCGGCGTCGCCGGTTGCAGATAAATGCGGCACACATCGGGCGGCAGGTAATCGATATCGAGAACCACGGCGGGGCTGAACAAATCCTGCTCGTCGATCCGGGCGACTTTCAAGTCCGCACCCGGCTGGCAAACACAGGGCAGAAAATGTCCCTGAGCCACCAGGGTTTCGCGCAGACCGGCCTGGGAATCTGCCGACACCTGGCCTTCGATCACCCGCATGACACAGGCGACGCAGACCCCCATTTTGCAGGAGTAGGGGATATCCTGGCCATTTTCGAGCAGCACATCGAGCACCGTTTTGCCTTCGTCGCAAAGGAAGGCCTGGTTGTCGTATTCGACAATAGACATGGAGTTCCTGGTTTAAAGTCGGTTATGGGAGCCATCACACACGGCCCCCTTGTTGCTTTGCTTGCAGCCGCAAAAAGATATTTTGCGGGTTTCCGTCGCCGTATAATCGATCGGTTCCATGTCCGTGCCCTGATGGGAAAAATCACAAAACGGTTGGGTCGAACTGCGCCCGCAGGCACACCATTTATAGGTTTTACCTTGTTCGACTTCGACCACGTAGGGGAATTCCTGGGCGACGATGGGGTCGGACATATTTAGTCTCCAAATTTTGTTTTTCCGGTGCCGGGGGAAATCGCCACGGGGGAAATTGCCAATGGCGACGACAGGCCTTTTAACTTGGTTACGATTTCCTTCATTTCAACGCATTTCTATGACCCGGACAAAGACCCGCTATAGGGTTCCGTCGATCACGTACTTCAAAATGCGCACTACCTGTTGCGGCGTTTCCGCCGTGGCCAGAGAGGCGGCATCGACTTCTTTCAGGGGATGGTTGATATCCGGACCGTGCAGGGTGATGATCGGGGTGCCGAGGGCGGCGGCGTAACCGGCATCGAAGGCGGCATTCCATTGCTTGTACTTGTCGCCGAACCGGACCACCACCACATCGGCCCGTTCGATGCATGTGCGGGTGCGAATGGCATTGATGCGCGCACCCTTGTTGTCTTTCCAGAAATCATTGTCTTCCGCGCCCAGGATTTCGACGCCGCAATCATCGCTACTATCGTGATCGGTGACCGGGCCGGAAAAATCGATCTCCAGGCCAACCTCGCTGGCTCCGGTTTCAATACGCTGACGCCAATCCGTATGAATTTCGCCGGACAGGTAAACGCTCAGAGGTTCGTCATTCATTTTTCAATTTCCTTGTTCCGGCAGCCAGGCCGCGCAGGCCGTGCAGTATTTCCATATAGTCGGGATGATCGGTTTCGATGTATCCATGGCGCATGAGAAAATCAATAACCACCAGGGAACAATTGAATTTGAAATCATCCGTGTCGTCAACCAGGGCGATGACATCGACTATCGGCAGCAAGCGGAAATCTTCGATCTCGCCATCCGTGTTACGGGGCGTGAAATTTTCCGGCAGGACCAGATCGTAGATGAACAACACATCCCGGCGCAGGCCTTCGGGGCGCGCAGTGACGTAGGAGACAGCGCCCGTGGGAACGGCCCCGGCGGCCAGATCGGCGCCTATATCGGCCTCTTCGGCGCATTCCTTGAGCAGGTTTTCCAGCACCGTCAGGCCC
>CBFDVE010000339.1:0-3210 GCA_965613205.1 uncultured Rhodospirillaceae bacterium | reverse complement strand
CCTCGTGGCTATCCAGAACCAGAACCGCGATGTCGCATCGGTCGAGTGCCTTCAAGGCCATGATAACGCTAAATTTATCAAGTACGTTTCGAGTTCGGCCTTTCCTGCGAATTCCTGCGGTATCAATGAAGACAATATTTTTACCCTGATACTCAAAGTAAGTGTCGATGGCATCCCGGGTGGTGCCGGGAAGATGGGAAACAATGGCCGCATCGCGCCGGGCCAGCAAATTAAGAAGGCTCGATTTACCCGCGTTGGGCGGGCCGACAATGGCCAGATAGAGGCCCTGACGCAAGCGCTCCCCCCGCCGTCCGTCGGCCAGGTGGGCGGCGATTTCCTGGTCCAGGGCGGTCGTCCCGGCGATCACCCGGTCGATCAGGCCGGGCGGCAGTTCTTCGTCGGAAAAATCTATTTCGGCCTCGATCAGGGCCAGGGATTTGAGCAAGGAGTGGCGCCAGCCCTCATACAAATGGCCCAGCTCGCCGCCATACTGACGCCGCGCCTGTTGCCGCTGGGCCTCGGTTTCCGCCGCGATCAGGTCGGCCAGACCCTCCGCCTCGGTCAGGTCCATCTTGCCGTTATGGAACGCCCGGCGGCTGAATTCTCCGGCTTCCGCCGGGCGCAATCCGGCGATACCCGCCAGTTCCGCCTGCACCACGGCGATCACCGCCGGGCCGCCGTGCAAGTGCATTTCGACCACGTCTTCGCCGGTAAAACTGGCCGGGCCGGGAAACCACAGGGCCAGGCCGTCATCCAGGGGCTGGCCCGTTTCGGCGGCCCGAAAACGAGACCGGGTGGCACGGCGCGGCGGCGGCAGGTCCTGTCCGGTCAGGGTGCGCAAGGCAGCACCGGCGTCCGGTCCGGACAGCCGGATGATCGCCACCCCGGCCCGCCCGGCACCGCTGGCCAGGGCAAATATAGTGTCCGATGAAATCACCGCTATTCCTTGCCGCCACCGAACCGGGCGAAAAAGGCCTTTTGCATTTGTTCCATGCCGTCCAGACCCATTCCTGTGGGCATCCAGGACTTGAACAGGGTTTCCGCATCCATCGCGGCCAGGTTGGCTTTCAGGCGTTCCTCGATTTCCTTGATCATCGCCGCCTGCATGGCGGCGATATCGGGCAAGCCCAGGAAGGCCCGCGCCTCGTCCGGCGTACAGTCCACATCAACGGTAAATTTCATGATCTCAAACCCCTCAAAAAAGGTTGCTTCAATGCAACCCGACATCACATATACTTTGCCTGTTGGCCGCGCGTTGACCAAGTGTAGGCCGGGCCGAAGACGATCCTTAAATCACTTTGTCGTCGTATTCTGTAACAATAATTGAGCCTGATATGAGTCGAAATCTGTTGGCCGGGGAAACCAGCCCCTATTTGCTGCAACACCGGGATAACCCGGTCCACTGGCACGCCTGGAACGACGAGGCCCTGGCCCGGGCGCGGCAGGAAAACAAGCCGATCCTGCTGTCCATCGGATATTCCGCCTGTCACTGGTGCCATGTCATGGCCCACGAAAGTTTCGAAGACGCGACCATCGCCGGCCTGATGAACGAGCATTTCGTCAGCATCAAAGTCGACCGGGAAGAACGGCCCGATCTGGATGTGATCTACCAGTCCTGCCTGGCCCTGATGGGCGCGGCCGGCGGCTGGCCCCTGACCATGTTCCTCACCCCCGACGGCAGGCCCTACTGGGGCGGCACTTATTTTCCGGCCACGCCACGCTATGGCCGACCCGGTTTTCCCGACCTGATCAAAAGCCTGGCCGGGGCCTATCATGATCAGCCGGACCGGGTCAGCGAAAACGTCCAGGCCCTGCAAGAGGCGCTGGAACAGTTGTCCAAACCGGCCGGTGGTGGCGGCCTGACGTTCGATCTGCTCGATCAGGCGGCGCGCCTGTCCCTCGCCATGACCGATCCGGTGCTCGGCGGCACCAGGGGGGCGCCGAAGTTTCCCCAGCCCAGTTTTTTTCGATTTTTGTGGCGCTCGTTCCGGCGCACTGGCCATGCCGCCTATGGCGACATCGTTAATCTGACCCTGACGAATATGTCTCAGGGCGGTATTTACGATCATCTGGGCGGCGGCTTCGCCCGCTATGCCACCGACGAAAACTGGCTCGCCCCGCATTTCGAAAAAATGCTTTACGACAACGCCCAGATACTGGAACTGCTGACCGAAGCCTGGCTGCACAGCGGCAACCCGCTGTACGCCAGCCGCATTGAACAAACCATTGCCTGGGCCCTGCGCGACATGGTTGTCGGTGCGGCCGGTGCGGAGGGTCCGGGTGATGAGGGCGGCTTCGCCCTGGCCAGCGCGCTCGATGCGGACAGCGAAGGCGTCGAGGGGAAATTCTACCTCTGGGATGAGGCCGAGATCGATCATCTGCTTGGCCCGGACTCCGTCCCCTTCAAGATCGCCTACAACGTCACCGCGAGCGGTAACTGGCAAGGCCAGACCATCCTCAACCGCACCGGCAGCGAACACGACGAGGCTTTGGAAGCGACCCTCACCGGCGCTCGCGGCAAACTGCTGGCGGCGCGCAACAGGCGCGTCCCGCCCGGTCGCGACGACAAGGCCCTGACCGACTGGAACGCCATGATGATATCGGCTTTGGTCCAGGCCGGGGCGGCGCTGGATCGGCCTGACTGGATCAAAGCGGGGCAAAAAATATTCACCTTCGTCTCGGCCAACATGACCGAGGCCGGTCGCCTGCGGCATTGCTGGCGGCATGGCCGGTTGCGCCACGCCGCCGTCCTCGATGATTACGCCAACATGTCGCGCGCCGCCATCGTCCTTTACGCGGTAACCGGTGAGGCCGCCTATCTGGATCAGGCCGAGGCCTGGGTGGACGCCGCCAACCGGCGCTACTGGGACGGCGAGGCGGGTGGTTATTTCTTTTCCGCCGACGACACCCTGGACGTCATAACCCGGACCAAGACCATCGCCGACAACGCGACGCCGCCGGGCAACGGCGTCATGGTCGAGGTGCTGGCGCGCCTGTATTTCCTGATGCGCCGGCCGAGCGCCGACGATAAGGCGATCGATATCAGTGCCCTGGAACAGGCCTTCCAGGAAGCGACCCGCAACTGGGCCGATGATTTACGCGAGAGTCTACTGGAGCGCTACGGTGAAGCCCGTGGCGCCCGTCTGGTGCAACAATACGGTAACGCTTTCCGTGTCGATTATCGTGAGAATTATTCGCCCCGGGTCGCGG
>CBFDVE010000338.1:0-3249 GCA_965613205.1 uncultured Rhodospirillaceae bacterium | reverse complement strand
CGTTTTTTGAATCTTCCTGGTATTTCGCCCGCTTCTGTTCGCCCCACGCCGAGCAGGCCTTCGAGCGCCGGGCGGTGGATTACTGGCTGCCGGTGGACCAGTACATCGGCGGCATCGAGCACGCGGTTTTGCATCTGCTCTATTCGCGCTTCTTTACCCGGGCGCTGAAAGATTGCGGCTATCTGGGAATCAAAGAGCCGTTCGCCGGGCTGATGACCCAGGGCATGGTCTGCCACGAAACATACCAGGGGCCCGAGGGTGACTGGCTGACCCCGGAACAGGCCGAACAGGCGGCCTTTCCTGTCACCGTCGGTCGCACCGTGAAAATGAGCAAATCGAAGAAAAATGTGGTTGATCCGGAAATAATCATTGGCGCTTATGGAGCCGATACCGCCCGCCTGTTCATGCTGTCGGACAGCCCGCCGGACCGGGATCTGGACTGGACCGAGGCCGGCATCGACGGGGCCTGGCGCTATCTCAACCGCCTGTGGCGCATGGTCAGCGAACCCGTCTGCCCGATCATCGCACTCGATACGCCGCGACCCCGGGATTTATCCCCGGCCTGCCAGGAGGCCTACCGGACGATCCACAAAACCATCCATAATGTGTCGGCCGATCTGGATCGCTTCCATTTCAACAAGGCGGTCGCCCGTATTCGCGAACTGACCAATTTGCTGGAATCCATCGGCGCCGATGAAGCCGGGGCGGGCTGGCTGCTGCGTCACGGGTTCGAGGCGGTGACCGGATTGATCGGGCCGATGATGCCCCACATCGGCGAGGAAATGTGGCGGCATCTGGGCCACACCTCCTTGCTGGCCGACGCCCCGTGGCCCCTGGTCGATCAAGCCATGCTGGTTGACGATACGGTGACCATCGCCGTCCAGGTCAATGGCAAGGTCCGCGGCACCCTTGATCTGGCCAGGGGCGCGGCCAGTAACGATGTCCAATCCGCCGCCCTGGCCCTGCCGCGAGTGCAGGATGCCATGGCCGGGAAACAGGCCCGCAAGGTCATTGTCGTGCCTGACAGGATCGTCAATGTGGTGGTCTAGAAAAACCCGCCAAGCCGTTATTCTGGGGGCGCTTCTGGGGCTCGCCGGGTGCGGCTTTCGGCCCCTGTACAATCAGCCGACCGGCAACGATCCAAGCGGCGGCTACAATGTCCAGGCCGACCTGGCGACTATTTACATCCTGCCGATCAAGGACCGTATTGGCCAGCAATTGCGCAACCTGCTGCTGACCCGCCTCAATCCCAAGGGTAGCCCGGCCGAACCGGCCTATGATCTGCGCATAGGACTAAGTGAATCCGTGCAGCAACTGGGGATCAAGAAAAGTTCTTTCGCCACCCGCGCCAATCTGCGCATTTCCGCCAGTTATAATCTGGTCGCCGCCAAGGGCACGGTTGATACCGGCGGCGATATTACCGTGTTGCCGACCGGCACCGTACTGGCGATCAGCAGTTATGATATTTCGACCTATGAGTTCACCACCCTGACCGCCCGCAAGGATGCCCGCGCCCGCGCCGTGCGGGAAATCGCCGATGATCTGCGAACCCGTTTCGCGGTATATTTCGCCCAGCGCCGAAAGTAGGGCCCGGTGAAAATTACCGGTGCCCGTCAGGAAAGCTTTATCGCCGGGCCGGACCGGGCCGTGGCCTGTATTTTACTGTACGGACCGGACCGGGGTTTGGTACGGGAACGGGCCCAACGGCTGGGCCGTGGTGTGGTCGAGCAACTCGATGACCCTTTCCGGGTGATCGAGCTGTCGGCCACTGATTTGAAAACCGATCCGGCCCGGCTGGCCGATGAAACCCTGGCCATGGCCCTTGGCGGCGGCAGGAGACTGGTGCGGGTCAACGACGCCACCGATGGCCTGAGCAAGCTGTTTACGGAGTTGCTGGACGGGGTTGATTTTACCAATTCCGCCCTGGTCATTGTCGAAGCCGCAGAGCTGGCCGCCCGCTCGACCCTGCGCGCCCTGTTTGAAAAGCGGAAAAATGCCGCGGCACTGGCCTGTTATGGCGACGACGGGGCCAATTTACGGCGGGTGATAACCGAAACCCTGGCGACCCATCATTTGCAAGCCAGCCCTGACGCCATGACGTTTCTGATGGAAAATCTGGGCTCCGACCGGGGGGTCACCCGTAGCGAGCTCGAAAAACTGGCCTTGTACAAGGGTCAACCCGGCGAGGTCACCCTGGATGACGCCATGGCCTGTATTGGCGATAGTGCAGCCACCGCCATGGACGATGTCGCCTACGCCGCCGGGTCGGGCAATCAGGCCGGTTTGGACAAGGCGCTGCAGCGGGCCTTTTCCGAAGGGCTAAATGCGGTCGCCGTGCTGCGCGCCGTGGCCCGCCATTTCCTGCGCCTGCACCAGGCGGCGGGACTGGTTCGGGGGGGCAAAAACGCCGACCAGGCCATCAAATCGCTGCGCCCACCGGTGTTTTACAAACAGGCCGATACTTTCCGCGATCAGGTCCGTCGGTGGCAACCGGACCGGCTGGCCTCGGCCCTGGAAATGTTGACCGAGGCCGAAATGGACTGCAAAACCACCGGCCTGCCGGCCCCGGCCATATGCGGCCGGACCCTGATGCGTATTGCCCAAGCCGCCCGCAGGGCATAAAAAGATAAAATTTAAGCGGGTTATTTGGCGGCAAATCCTCCATATATAAAACCCCTTGTGTCCCCGTGATCTGGCATCAGGGATTTGTCTTTTTAAATTTTGTCCACTAATAGGCGGAGAATAATTATGATTGAAGTTCGGAGAATGCGCGCCACCGATGATGAAATGAAGTGCCTGGTCGCCAACCTGATGGCCGGGCGTTCCACTGGCCCCGACGGTGCCGACAACAAATTTACGGTTACAGGGCTGACGTTCGATAACGAAGGCCCGCTGAAAATTCGCGTCACCGGGCGGTTCAAAGACGGTCGACCGCACCAATTTACGCTGACTGCAAGCCTGATCATCGCCGCTTTCGTGGTGTTTTGTAATGAACAAGGCGTGCCCATGAGCCGTCAGTCCGTGAAATCCGTGGTTAAAACCAGGAATGGCGTGGCCTTTGACATGATCGTTCACAATATCAACATCCATGGCCACGACAACGCGGCGCAACCCGTGAGGCCAAATTTCAATCCACGGGCAGCGACCGGCTATTTAGACTCACGCATCGCGGCGTAGGGCTAATCTCCAGTGGGCTAGAGCACTTCCGGGATATTCTGAACCATTCTGATGGGGTAGATGGGTTCGCTC
>CBFDVE010000337.1:0-3265 GCA_965613205.1 uncultured Rhodospirillaceae bacterium | reverse complement strand
TGCCGCCTCACCGGGTTTCCCCGGTCGTAACGCTGGCAAGGGCATCGCAAAATTGCTGCCGCACCTGGGCCGCGTCGTGGCGGCTTGCGGCTAACTGGCGGGCGGTGGTCGAAAGGATATGGCGCATATCGCCATCTTCACTTAACCGGCGAATGGCTTGTTGCAAATCTTCAGCGCGCGGCCGGTCGACTACGTGACCCCAGCCGGTTTCCTTCGCATAGTCGACCTGGGCTACGCCGGGTGGGCCATAAACCAGGATCGGCGTTGCTGACGCCAGATAGGCGGGCACCCGGGTCGGCATGGAATAGCGGATGTAAGCCACGGATTTTTCATCGAAATTAACCGGAATCAACAAAATGTCGGCGCTACAAATGGTCGAGAAAAATTCTTCATCATCGCTCAAAGGGCCGTGCAGCCGCACGTTCGTCGCCGGGGTGAAGTGTTGGCGATCGTCTTCAATATGCGAAGGCGGGCAGTAGATATCCAGCTTAACCGCCAGCCCGTCCCGGCCCCCCTGGCCCCCCTGGCCCCCCTGGCCCAAGGCCGCCACCGCCTGGGCGCAATCGGCCAGGCTTTGTTTCTGGGCATAGGCGAAAACGGACCCGGCATAAACAATTCTGACCGGATCACCAACGATCTCAGGGTCCGTGACCAGGTGATCCAGGGCCCTGGTATCGACGACATTTTGAAAGGCCTGGAACGGCACCCCGTAGCGGTCGGAAAAAGCCTCGCACATGGCATCACATATGCCTAAGCGCAGGCTTGAATTTTCAATTATCCGATCAATGCTGGCCAACATCCGGCGGCGCTGAACGGGGCCGAGCAAGCCACCCCGAAAAGCGTCCGCCATCCAGTCATCCATAATGTGGACAACCATGGGAATGTCGAATTTGCGCTGTACCGCCTCGACAATATCCATCAGGCCATTGCTGCCGAGGATGGTGTAAATAATATCCGGATTGAAATCCCTGATCCAGGTTTCAAGACCGGGGCTGAGAACCCCGCGCTGGGGCAGGCCATCTCCGAAAATGAATTTCTTGATCGCCTGCAAAATTCCCGATGCCGCCGATCCGGCCCCGGACGACCCGGCGGCAGGAACGTGTGGGCGGTTGGTTATGGCACCGCCGAACTTGCGAATTTCGCCTGCGCCCAAACGGTAGTAATTTTCGCAAACATCGGTGCCGAGCGGTATCCGGTCGTCGTGAACGGTGGCGATGCGATCTTTCGGCCAACCGCGAAACAGATTGGTGAAGGTAATGCCCGTGCCCGTCACCTTGTTGAAGGCCAGGGGGGTGATGAACAAAACGCGGGGGAAAGTTTCCACTAGCGCCGGAAACTGTCCTGGTTGGCCAGGAACCAGTCGTAAGTTGATTTCAACCCAGCGGCCAGGGAGATTGAGGAACGCCAGCCCAGATCGTGTAATTTGGTGCAGTCCAGCAGCTTTTTCGGCACCCCGTCGGGCTTGGTTTGATCGAACACGATGTCGCCTTCGAACCCGACCACGTCTTTAATTAACGCCGCCACATCGCCGATGGATATATCGGTGCCGGTGCCGACGTTGATCAATCCGCCCTGGTCGTATTCCTGCAACATGAAAACGGCGGCGGCGGCGAAATCGTCTACATGCAGGAATTCCCGCAAGGGCGTGCCCGTGCCCCAGACCACCACATGGGCATCGCCGTTTTCTTTGGCCTGGTGAAACTTGCGAATGAGGGCTGGCAGCACATGGGCATTTTCCAGATGGAAGTTATCGCCCGGCCCATACAGATTGTTGGGCATGATCGAGACCGTGTTGAAACCATGCTGGTGGCGCAGGGCATCGCAAAGCGCAATACCAGCAATTTTAGCCACGGCGTAAGCTTCGTTGGTGGGCTCCAGCGGGCCTGTCAACAAGGCCTCCTCGGCCATAGGCTGGGACGCCAGTTTGGGGTAGATACAGGCCGAACCCAAAAACATCAGCTTAATCGTGCCGGTGCGCCACGCCGCCTCGATCACGTTGGTCTGGATTTTCAGATTATCCAGAATGAAATCCGCCGGGTAGGTGGCATTGGCCAGAATACCGCCCACTCTGGCCGCCGCCAGCACGACAATATGAGGGTGTTCGGCCTCGAAAAAGGCATGGGTCGCGGCCTGGTCGGTGAGGTCCAGATCGTTGTGGTTGCGGTCGATGAAATTGTCATAACCCGCCGCCTCAAGCCGCCGCCTGATCGCCGACCCGGCCATGCCCCGGTGACCGGCGATGTAGATTTTCGATGATTTTTCCATAGGCTCTATTCGTAGTATGAGAAAGTCTTGAAGCCATTTTCGGCGGCGGCTTTGTCCTGTTCGGCCAAGGCCAAATCCTGTTCGGTCATTTCGGCAACAAGGTCCACAAACGAAGTCCTGACCTGCCAGCCCAATTCTTTTTTGGCCTTGGCCGGATCGCCCAACAGGGTCTCGACCTCGGTCGGGCGGAAATAACGTTGGTCAATGGCGATCACCGTCTTGCCGGTTTTGGCGTCGACGCCCTTTTCGCCCAGGCCATCGCCTTGCCACTGAATATCCATGTCCAGTTGGGTGCCAACGGCGATGACGAAATCGCGCACGGAATGTTGCTGGCCCGAGGCGATAACGAAATCGTCCGGCTTGTCCTGTTGCAGCATCAGCCATTGGGCTTCGACGTAATCCCGCGCGTGGCCCCAATCCCGCCGGGCATCCAGGTTGCCCAGATACAGGCAGTCCTCCATGCCCAGTTTAATACGAGCCAGGCCACGGGTGATTTTGCGGGTGACGAAGGTTTCGCCGCGCACCGGGGATTCGTGATTAAACAAAATGCCGTTACACGCGAACATGCCATAGGCTTCCCGGTAGTTGACGGTGATCCAGTAGGCATAGACTTTCGCCGCCCCATAGGGCGAGCGTGGATAAAACGGCGTGGTTTCGGTTTGCGGCGTTTCCGTGACCGCGCCATACATTTCCGAGGTCGAGGCCTGGTAAAACCGGGTTTTTTTCTGCAACCCCAGAATGCGCATGGCCTCGAGCATCCGCAAGGTGCCAAGGGCGTCGGCATTGGCCGTGTATTCCGGCGTTTCGAAAGAAACGGCGACGTGGCTTTGCGCCGCCAGATTATAAATTTCGTCGGGCTGCACTTCCTGAATGATGCGGATCAGGTTGGTCGAATCGGTCATGTCGCCGTAGTGCAATTTGAACCGCCGGTTTTTTTCGTGGGGGTCCTGGTACAGATGATCGATGCGGTTGGTGTTGAACGATGATGAACGGCGCTTGA
>CBFDVE010000336.1:0-3303 GCA_965613205.1 uncultured Rhodospirillaceae bacterium | reverse complement strand
CTGGATGGATGAAACGCGCACAGGTTCGAGGATCCAGCCACCGAGAGCACTGAGCGTGATCGGCGCGTAGGGCTGGAGCACGGCGCGTCCCCACGCCCCGTCGCGGTACCCGGCCACCACCATGTGTTCGGTAAAGACCCGACCGAACCCGAGGTTCTTCATGCGGTCGGCGCGATCCGCGTCGCTCATAGGGTTTGCGAGAGGACGGAGCTCGATGAGGTCGCTGGTGCTCATGACAGATTTTTCCGGTCAGGGCGGCCCTGACGGCGGCGATATTGCGCCCCGCATCGACCCTGGCTTCGGCCAGCAGGCGCAGGGTCATGTCGTCCTTGGCGTGCTTCATGCTGTCGTACAACATGTCGGCCATTTCTTCTTCGGTTAATCCATAAGACGGCTTGACCGCCACTTCGGCTTCGACACCCGATGTTTGTTCCGTCGCGGCGACGGTCAAGAGGCCATCGGCATCGACCGTGTAGGTGACAACAATGCGCGCCGCCCCTGCCGTCATGGGCGGGATGCCGCGCAAAGTGAACCGGGCCAGCGAACGGTTCTGATCGACCATTTCCCGTTCGCCCTGCACCGCATGGATCGACATCGCCGTCTGGCCATCTTGATAGGTGGTGAATTCCTGGGCCTTGGCGACCGGGATCGGGGTATTGCGGTCGATGATTTTTTCGATCAGCCCGCCCATGGTTTCGATGCCCAGGCTAAGCGGCGTCACATCCAGCAGCAGGGTATCGGAACCGACGCTCAGGGCCTCCGCCTGCAAGGCGGCGCCGACGGCGACCACTTCATCCGGGTCGATATCGGCCAGCGGTTCTTGGTCAAACACGACCGCCACACTGGCCCGCACCAGGGGCACCCGGGTCGAGCCACCAACCAGCACTACGCCCTCGATGTCACCTGCCGAGACCCCGGCATCTTCAATCACGGTGCGGCAGATATCCTGGGTCCGGCTGACTGCTTCGGCGATCAACCCTTCGAAGGTTTGCCGGTCCAGATTATGACCGGTCTGGCGACCACCTATGTCCAACACCCATTCACCGTTATTGGCCGTGCTCAGACATTGCTTGGCCAGGCTGGCGGTCATCAGGGCAATTTTGACCTCGGCGCTGGAAATTTCTTCCGGGCCCAGGTCAGCGGCCCGTTGCGACAAAAAGTGTTCGGCGATGGCATGATCGAAATCATCGCCACCCAGGGTCGCATCGCCGCCCGTTGCCAACACCTGGAAGACACCTTTTTCCATGCGCAGGATGGAAATGTCAAAGGTCCCGCCACCCAGATCATAGACCGCATAAATGCCCTCAACGGCCTTGTCGAGCCCGTAGGCCAGGGCCGCCGCGGTCGGTTCGTTGACCAGGCGCAGGACTTCCAGACCGGCCAGGCGGGCGGCGTCTTTCGTGGCTAAGCGGGCGGCATCGTCGAAATAGGCGGGAACGGTGATCACCGCCTTGTCGATGGCGTGATCCAGATGGTGTTCTGCCCGTTGTTTCAGGGCGCGCAGGATATCGGCCGATATTTCCACCGGGCTCAACGTCAGGCCGGAAACTTTCAGGCGGACCATGCCGGTCTCGCCTTCGCCGGACGGGTCCATGTCGAACGGCAGGGTACCGGCCAGGCCTTTGACATCTTCCACCCCGCGGCCCATCAGCCGCTTGATCGAGCCAACCACGCTGTCGGGCCGGTCGAGCAACAAAGTCCGGGCCAGACCACCGACAATGGCCGAGCCATCGGGGGCGTAGGCGACGATGGAAGGCACCAGGGCCTCGCCGTCCTCATCGCGCAGCACTTCGGGCGCACCCCCGGTGCTGATGGCGACGACGGAATTGGTGGTGCCCAGATCGATGCCGACGGCCAGGGCAATATCGCCTTCATGGGGGGTGGGTGTCTGGCCGGGTTCGTGAATTTGCAGCAGAGCCATTGATCAGATCACCATTTTCAAGCTTGTTTTACGGGCGCGACATTCTTCGGCCAGCTTTTTCAAATATTTCAGCCGGGTCGTCAACTTGCACGCCCCTTCGATATCTTCGGCGGCGAACAACTGGTTCAACTGCTCGATGCAGGTGTCGATATCATCTTTGGCGCGAGCCGAAATAACGTCCACATCAGCAGGACCTTCGGCTTCCGCCAGGGCCTCGCGCAGTTCCATGGATTCCATCAACAAGGCCTGGTCATTGACCAGATTACAGCCTTCGGGAAACACCCCCATGCCCTTCAGATGAACCAGATAGTCGGCCCGCGAGAGCGGCTCCTTGAGGGTTTCATAAGCGTCATTTATGGCCGTCGCCTGCTGCTGGCTGAGGGATTTTTCCCGGCCGCTTTTGGCCACGAAACGGTCCGGGTGCAAGTGCCGTTGCAGGGCGAAATAGGCCTGATCCAGGTCCCGCTTGGCAATATCGAAAGAAACATCCAGACCCAGTCTGGCGAAATGGTCTGCCTGACCGGGCGGTTGCACCGCGCGGCAGGTATCACAAAACGTCAGGTTCGCCGCCACCGGCCCTTTGCAGGACCAGCAAGGCGATGGCCTTTCTGCGGGTTTGGAGGGGGCGACAGAGTATTCCACGAGCGCACTTATACGTGAAACGATTCGCCGCAACCGCAACGGCCTTTTTCGTTGGGATTGGTGAACACGAAGCCGGATTCCAGTTTGTCTTCCAGATAATCCATTTCCGTGCCGATGATGAACATGGTCGCCTTGGGGTCAATCAGGATGGTCACCCCCTGGGCGGTCAATTGTTCATCGAAGGGGGCCTTTTCATCGGCAAATTCAAGGGTATAGGACATGCCGGAACAGCCCTTGGTGCGGACCCCGATACGCACCCCGGCTGACGGCTTGCCGCGTTTTTCCAGCATTCCCCTGATCCGTTCGGCGGCGCCGTCGGTGACCGACATCAGCGCCTTTTGCGGAGCCGGGACGGCCACGGATTGCGTCACTTTATTAGTTGCGGTTTTGACGTTCATTGATGTGTTTCTCTTATTCCGCCGCTTCCTTGTCCCCGCCGGCGTTTTTCTTGGAACGGTAGTCTTCAACCGCCGCCTTTATGGCGTCTTCGGCCAGAACCGAACAATGTATTTTAACCGGCGGCAGCGCAAGTTCCTCGGCGATAGCGGAGTTCTTGATTTTCGCCGCTTCGTCGATGGACTTTCCCTTGACCCATTCGGTGACCAGCGACGAAGAGGCAATGGCCGATCCGCAACCAAAGGTCTTGAACTTGGCGTCTTCGATGATACCGTCCTCGGAAACCTTGATTTGCAGCTTCATCACGTCGCCGCAAGCCGGCGCGCCGACCAGGCCGGTGCCGA
>CBFDVE010000335.1:0-3311 GCA_965613205.1 uncultured Rhodospirillaceae bacterium | reverse complement strand
TTTCTGGTTGGCGACGGCGATGATACGGGTGCCGGTGCCTTGCCAGGCCAGGCTGCCGGTGGATAACTGCGGCGCAGGGCTGTCGAGAGAAGTAGGGTCGGACACGGTCGCTGGTTCCCGCTATCAGGCGTTTCGGTGAATATTTGATAATTTCAGGATGGTCCCGGAAGGGTCCGTCTGACTGTTGATCATTTCGACCTCCATTGTCCGGGTTTTCAGGGCCTCCGTCAATTCATCTTGCGCCTTTTGACCTTTCAGGAACAAACATACCGTTTGCGGCCCTAAAAACGGTTCCGCCAGATCCAGCAACTTGCCCAGGCCGGTCAAGGCCCTGGCGCCGATCACATCGACCGGAAATGGCGGCAGCGCTTCCATGCGGGCGTCGTGAACATGGACATTTTCCGTCCCCGTCAGGCGTGCCGCCTGGCGCAGGAAGGCGCATTTGCGGCCGTCGCTTTCGACCAGGTGGACCGTGCAATCGGTCATTATGGCCAACACCAGCCCCGGAAACCCGGCCCCGCTGCCCATATCCAGAACGACCGGCTGACTGGGCAACAGAGGCAGCAATTGAGCCGAATCCAGCAGGTGACGCCGCCACACATCATCGACGGTGCCACGACCGATCAGATTAATTTTCCGCTGCCACTTCAGCAGAACATCCACATAGGCCTGGAGGCGTGTCAGAATTGGCGGCAAAGCGCCGGTTTGCTCGGCAAATTGCTCTGGGCTCAGGGGGGATGGGGAATGTTTCACGTGAAACAATAATTTCTCAAGCCGACAATTTCTGGTCGCGGCCCCGCCGCCGCACATGGGCCAGCAGGGCCGTCAGGGCGGCCGGGGTGACCCCGGAAATGCGCGCCGCCGCGCCCAGGGTGGCCGGGCGGGCGGCGTCGAGTTTGGCCGTGACTTCGTTGGATAACCCGGCAATACGGCCATAGTCCACCGTATCGGGAATTTCCAGGCCCTCATCCCGGCGGAAGGCCAGCACGTCGGCCTGCTGCCGGTCCAGGTAGCCCTTGTAGTGGGCGTCGATCTTGATCTGTTCGGCGATTTGCCGGTCCACGGCCGCCAGTTGCGGCCACAAACCGGCCAGGCGTTCGACGGTAACGTCCTTGTAAGCCAGCAACTGCCGGGCCGTGCGCCGGGTGCCGTCCATATTGATGGCGATGCCGAATTCGGCCAGCTTGTTGGGAGTCGCCGAAAAGCCATCGAGCAAGGCGCGGGCCTGGGCCAAACTGGCCTTCTTCAGGGCAAACACCTGGGCCCGATTGCCGCCGACAACGCCAATTTGTCCGCCTTTCCCGGTCAGCCGCTGGTCCGCATTATCGGCCCGCAAGGCGAGCCGGTATTCGGCCCGTGAGGTGAACATGCGATAGGGTTCCTCCGTGCCCAGCGTCACCAGATCATCGATCATCACCCCTATGTAGGCGTCCGCCCGGTCCAGCACGAACGTCCCCGAGGGTCCCAATGCCGCATTGATCCCGGCGATCAGGCCCTGGGCCCCGGCCTCCTCGTAACCGGTGGTGCCATTGATCTGTCCGGCCAGGTAGAGCCCCGGCAGGCGGCGGGTTTCGAGAGTCGGGCGCAACTCGCGGGGATCGACGAAATCGTATTCGATAGCATAGCCGGGCTGCAGCATGGTGGCGTTCTCAAGGCCCGGTATGGTTTTCAGCATCTGCCGCTGGATATCTTCCGGCAGGGAAGTGGAGATTCCGTTGGGGTAGACTGTGGGGTCGTCGAGGCCTTCCGGTTCCAGGAAAATCTGGTGCCGCTGGCGCTCGGCGAAGCGCACCACCTTGTCTTCGATGGACGGGCAATAGCGCGGGCCGACGCCTTCAATCTGCCCCGAATAGAGGGGAGCCTTATGCAGATTGGCGCCGATCAGGTCGTGGGTGGCCGGGGTCGTGCCGGTGATGTGGCAATCGATCTGGGCCGTGGTGATGTGTCGGGTCAGAAACGAAAACGGCACCGGCGGGCTATCACCCGGCTGCGCAGCGAGGCCCCGGTAATCGATGGTGCGGCCATCGAGCCGGGGCGGGGTGCCGGTTTTCAGCCGACCCATGTTGAAATTCAGCCGCTCAATGGTCTGCGCCAGCCCCACTGCCGGGGCCTCGCCCAGGCGCCCCGCCGGGGTCTGGGTGGCGCCCAGATGAATGACCCCGCGCAAAAAAGTGCCGGTGGTGATGATCACGGCAGCGGCCTTGATGTCCACGCCGTTGCCCGTCCGAACGCCGCCAAGCGCACCCTTTGCATCGATCAGGATATCTTCCGCCGCCGCCTCGAATATGGTCAACCCGGCCTGTTCGGCCAGCAGGTCCTGAATGGCCCGGCGATAAAGCTTGCGGTCGGCCTGGGCGCGAGGGCCGCGGACCGCCGGTCCCTTGCGCTGGTTGAGCATCCGAAACTGGATTCCGGCGCGGTCGATGGCCCGGCCCATGAGGCCATCGAGGGCGTCGATCTCGCGCACCAACTGGCCCTTGGCCAGGCCGCCAATGGCCGGGTTGCAGGACATATCACCAATGGTCGCCAGCTTGTGGGTCAGCAGCAGGGTGTCCGCCCCCATGCGGGCCGCCGCCGCCGCCGCCTCGCACCCGGCGTGGCCGCCGCCCACGACGATTACGTCGTAATGGGTTTTGACGATAACGTCGTAGCGTTTTTTAATCTCTGTCTGCATGGCCGGAATGTAGGGACGGGGGGCTCTCGAGTCAAAATAATGTTTCACGTGAAACAACGGCGCGGCAAATGATTCCCTTTTGTTCTTCGATTCGGCTGCGCAATAGATTCGGCTGCGTTACTTTCCGATGCAGAATTCGCCAAAAATCACATCGAGCAGGTCTTCGACATCGATCCGACCGGTGATCCGACCGAGCGCCCGCGCCGCCAGGCGCAGGTCTTCGGCCATCAGTTCTATATTGTCCGTGGCGTCATTGGCCCGGCCCAGGGCCTGACGGCATTCCTCCAAGGCGAACCGGTGCCGCTGCCGGGTCGGGGCCGGTTCGGCCCTTAAATCCAGCCGGGCGGCGACCCGTGTTTGCAGGGCGGCCAGCAATTCATCCATGCCGCTGCCGGTCTTGACCGACACCTCAAAGACCGGGCGGCCTTGCAGTTGATCGGCGAAGGGCAGGGTGGCCAGGTCGCTCTTGTTAAGGACGATCAGCGTATCATCGTCGATCAGTTCCTCGGCGATGTCCCCAGGCACGCCCTCCATGCGCAGGTCCGAGCCATCCAGGACCAGCAGCTTCAGGTCCGCCCCGGCGGCCTGTTGCCGGGCGCGGCGCACGCCCTGGCTTTCGATGTCGTCTTCGGTTCGG
>CBFDVE010000334.1:0-3317 GCA_965613205.1 uncultured Rhodospirillaceae bacterium | reverse complement strand
CTGGTCGGGGAGTACCCGCCATGAGTCGAACCCGGCCGGGTCGTAATCCTTGCCGTGTCCGAGATGCCATTTACCAAACAGGCCGGTCGTATATCCCGCCTCCTGCAACGCCTTGGGGAACGTCCACAGGGTGTTATCGAGGTGGGTGTCGAGGGTGGTGACACCGTTGACGTGGTTGTAGGTCCCGGTGAGGATCGCGGCGCGACTCGGGGAGCAGATCGAGTTCGTGCAGAATGCGGCATCGAAGCGCATGCCTTCGTTGGCGATGCGATCAATGTTGGGGGTCTGGTATCCCATCAAACCGTCTGAGTAGCAACTCAGATTGGTGATGCCGATATCATCGCCCCAGATGATCAAGATATTCGGCTTGTCCGCGGCTGCGGCCCCGCCTGACCAAAGCGCGCCATGTCTTGGGCGATCGAGAAATCGCACGCCATGCCGATTTCCTGGCCACCGCCGACCCGCATCCCGTTGACCCGGCAGATAACCGGCTTGTCGCAGCCCAGAATGGCCGACACCATGTCGTTGAACAGGCGCATGTACTGGCGGTATTCCTGCGGATTGCCGGCGTAGTATTCGGCGTATTCCCTGGTGTTGCCGCCGGTGCAAAAAGCCTTGTCGCCGGTTCCGGTGAAGACTACCGCATTGACCGACCGATCGACCGATGCCCGGCGAAAAGCCAGGATCGCACCCTTGACCATATCGGTGGTGTAGGAATTGTATTGCTTGGGGTTGTCCAGGGTGATCCAGACGTTGAACAGACCTTCGGCGACCGAGCCGTCGGCCCGTTTGGCCGGACGTTTATCGTATAAAATACCATCGACTACGGTAGCGTCCTCGGCCACCAGGTTGTGATCGTTCAGGGTGTCGGGCTTTGTCTCGGCGATAATCTGGTCGGTATGGGACATTTCAATCGGCTCCTCGGGGCACCAGAATGGCGCGGCGTTTCAGCTTGTGGGCGTGGACCATTTCGAACACGTCGTTGATTTGATCCAACGGGTGGTGTTCGACAAACGGCAGCACATGGACCTTGCCGTCCAACACCAGATCGATGGCACCGGGGTAATTGTCGGGCGTGCAGCCCCAGTTGCCCAGGGCCCGGGCGTGATAGGCCATCAGGTTGGACAGGCGCAATTCGGTCTTGTCCATGGTGAAGCCGACGACGCTTAAAGTGGCGCCGTGGACCAGTAATCCATAGGCCGTCTGCTGGCCTGCGGTGGACCCGGAACATTCAAAAATGAACCATTCCGTGGCCCGTAATCCTTGATCTTTGGCGAACGCGGCAATCGCCTTTTTCAATTCGCGACCGGAAACGACCTTGGTATTGAATGTCTTGCTTGCCCCGTAGTCAGCGATCAAGGTCAATTTGGCATCATCGATATCGATGGCGACAACAGTCGCGCCCATGGCGCAAGCGACTTGTACCGCATACCCCCCGACCCCACCTGCGCCAACGACAATGGCCAGATCGCCATGGCCCAGGCCCGATTGCAAGACCGCCTGATAGGGCGTGGTCAAGGCGTCCGCAACCACGGACAGGTCGGCCAGACCCATCCCCCGGTCGCCCAGGCGTTTTTCATCGATGGCGCACAGGCCACGGGCGGGAACATTTATATGACTGGCGAAGCCGCCCTGGATATCGTTGCCGGGCATTTGCTGGGCGCGGCAAATGGTGCCCTTGCCGCGTCTGCATAAATCGCATTCTCCGCACGGAATGACGGCGGAAATAATCACCGCTTTTTCGGCCCACTGCCCGGCCCCGTCGCCGCAAGCGACCACCCGGCCACTGATTTCATGGCCCAGCGTCAGCGGCAACGGATGATTGGTCCGCACCCCGTCGTAGAGGTATCCCAAATCCGTGTGACAGACCCCGCAACCGGCGATTTCGACGCTCACCTGGCCGCGGCCAGGGGCTTGCAGATCGAAACTTTCTTGGCCAAAGGGCGCGTTGACGGCAGTCATCACCCAACGGGTTGCGGCGATTGTCATGCTTGTTACTCACCTGTTTTTATTATGTTTTTACGACATTTATTTGGTTCGGACGGTATACTAATAATTCGGTACAATAATACCTATTTAAGACAAAGTCCATAAATTAATTCAGGTTTTGCTAAATCACTCACGGCACTTAAGTGGGCTGCACCGGCGGGTCCGGATCGTCGTCCCAGTCTTCATCGGGACGGGCAACCTTGTTTAGCCATTGTTCGATCTGTTCGATATGGCGCTGTTCTTCTTGTTCAAACTCAGCCGCCATATGGCGGACTTCCTGATTGTTTGAAGTCTCGATAACACCAACAAAAAACGAAACCGTATTGCGTTCGGCCCGGCGGGCCAGTTTCAGGGCATGATAGGGCGTCATCATGTAGTGGACGTAATGCGTGCCGGTTACATCGATGCCGCTATCGCCGAAATTTTTCAGGTTCCACGGTGCGATATGGGGAATTTCGGCCTTGCCGATCAGCTTTTCCACATACGCCAGATGTTCCTTTTCATCTGCCGCCAGCCTGGTGAACAAGGCCGCCACTTCGGGATTATTGTGCATATCCATTTGCTCGGCCAGGTCCAGGTAGCATTCACAGGCCTCCCGTTCCATGACTTGTACATGGGCCAGCAATTCTTCGACGGTATCAATGGTTTTGCTCATTTTTCCTACCATACCATCAAACCTCGAATTGCCCTTCCAGGTTGCCTGGCTGTTGCACCGATGATTTGCCATCAAGGGCGTAAGGTTTTCGGTCGCCGATATAGAGGACACCCGTATTAAAGCCATCGTCGGTCATCAGCCGCCGGGCCGCCCGACCGATGTCTTCCGTCGCATCGACCGGAGAGGCGTGCGCCTTGGATTTCCATTGCCGCTGATCGGGACGGAAGGTGACACATGGGCTGAGCACTTCGATAAACGAGAAACCCGGATTCCTGATCGCCTCGACGATGATCTTCGCGGTGCCATTGGGATCGCCGGAAAAACCACGGGCAATAAAGTTAGCCCCCGATGCCAGTGCGATGACCAGCGGGTTGAAGGGTCTTAATCCCGTGCCGCCCGGCGCCAGGGCGCTGTCCCAATCGGGTTCGGTGGTCGGCGACGGCTGCCCCTTGGTCATGCCGTAAACCCTGTTGTCCATGACGATGTAGGTCATATCCACATTGCGGCGGCAGGCATGCAGGAAATGATTGCCGCCGATCGAGAACCCGTCGCCGTCGCCGCCGGTGACCAGCACCGTAATATCGGGCCGGGCCACTTTCAGACCGGTGCCCAGCGCCAGCGCCCGTCCGTGGACCCCGTGGAACCCGTAGACACTGGTGTAGGCGGGGATGCG
>CBFDVE010000333.1:0-3319 GCA_965613205.1 uncultured Rhodospirillaceae bacterium | reverse complement strand
GCGGGCAGATCAATGCTCTGGGCTCGAATGACATCGGCGATCTGGGACACACTCAGGCCATACTGGCGCAGGGTCAGGGCCGGAATCTCGATGCTGATCTGGTGATCTGAAAAGCCTTTGATGTTGACCTGGGAAATGCCTCCACCTTGCAACATCTGGTCTTTCAGGTCTTCCGCGTAGGCCTTCAGGTGGGGCGCCGACATGGGGCCGGTGACGGCCACGGCGACGACGAAATCCGTGCGCCCCAACTGGGTCACGACCGGGTCTTCGACCGTATCGGGGAAAGTGGAAATGGCATCAACCTCGGCCTTGATATCATTGAGGAACAGGTCGATATCCTTGCCATCATGCATTTCAATGCTGGCCACCGCGACCCCTTCCTGGGCCTCGCAGGTGACTTCCTTGATTTCGCTGATGCCGTCGATGGCGTCTTCAATGCGCTCGCAAATAGCGCTTTCCACCTGGGCCGCGCTGGCCCCCGGATAGGCGGTGACAACCCTGACTTTATCGGGCGGAATTTCAGGAAATGTTTCCCGTTTGACGTTGCCAACAGATACCAGTCCAACAATCAGGAAGGTCAACATGAGCAGGTTTGCCGCCGTCGGATGCAGGGCGAAAAATCTGATCACCTGACCGCTCCCGCGCCTTCCGCCTGGGCGACCAGGGCGGCTCGGGATTCCGGATCGACCTGGGGGGCGAGCAACATGCCATCAATGGCCGGGATCGGATCGGAAATGACGATAATATCGCCCGCCGCCAGACCTTTTTTGATGACCACGAAATCGGTTTGGGAAAAAGCCACTTCGACGGGTCTGATGCGCAACCTGTTTTCCCCATCGACCACATAAACCGTATTGCCGTGCAAGGCCGAGCGAGGAACCACAATTTGCCCCGGACGGGGGCGTCCGCGCAATTCAACCTCGACAAACATGTTTTTCGACAACGGCGGTCGCACACCGGGAACCACATGACGGTAGGGATCATCGACGGCGACAATGACCCCGACCGTGCGGGTATCGGGATCAATGGTATCGTTCATGCGGGTGAAGCGGGCCGGCCATTCCGCCGTGACCGAACTGCCGCGCAACCGCACCTTGGCGCTGATCCCCAAAAGGTCCGGCAACCTGGCCATGATGTCGTCCGTATTTTCTGCCAGTTCCAGCCCCGGCGGGATCAGATTGATCAACCGACCCATCGGCACCTGGGCGGTAATTTCGGCCACATCGATACTGTCGACGACGGCCAGAACTTTACCCTGAGCGGCGAACTGGGTCTGTTCCACATTGACTTCGGCAATGCGGCTATCGAACGGGGCGACGATGGTGGTGTATTCAAGGTTGAGCCGGGAAGAACTCAACTGGGCCTCGTACTGGCCCTTCTGAGCGATCAGAACATCCCGTTCGGCGGGCATCAGATTGAGGCTGTTTTTCAGGGTTTGAAGCGACTGGCGGCCAACCAGAACGGTGCGTTCCTGTTGATCCACGGCGGCCTGGGAGATGGTGTTTCGTTTCAGCAACCGGGTTTTTCGTTGCAGGTCTTTTTCCGCCAGGTCCAGGCTGCGTTGCTCGATCTTGAGCGAATTACGGGTATTGGACTGGCGCGCCGTCAACTCGTTGATCTGGGCCCGGACAGATCGGATGTTGGCGTCGTTCTGGGCGATGGCCAACTGGTAGCTGGTCGGGTCGATGCGCAAAAGAACCTGTCCCTTGGAGATGATTGCGCCTTTTTTTAGCTGCGGATGGATTTCGACGATCTGCCCACCAACCTGGGCGACCGCCTGCCAGACCCGTCCGGGGCGAACATTCCCATAGCCAACGGTGCGCGGGATCAGAACGACTTCGGGGGTGCTGATGGTGCGCACGGTTTTGGCCGTTTCGCTGGCCGCAATACGTTGCGGCATCTGTCGGCCCTTGATCGCCTGGTTGACGATAATAGCGCCAATGACAACGGGAACGATGAACAGAAATTTCTTGCCGTGTTGTGCAATGAAACCCGCCATGCTCGGTTCCTCTTAATTTAATTCAGTTTTCCGTGGCAGTGCTTGTACTTCTTGCCGGTGCCGCAGGGGCAGGGGGCATTGCGTGATACCCGGCCCCAGGTCGTTGGGTCATGCGGATCGATTTCGCTGGCCGCCATGCGGCTTCTAATGGGGGTTACCATCTGTTCTGCCATGGCGGCATCGCTGTCTCCGTGCAACGCCGGGTCTTCGCGTGTTTCCGTCATTTCCTGCGCCTCGCGCTCGAATGTCAAGGCCGGATCATCCGGGCCGATTTGCAGTTCGATATGGGACAGCACCTGGGTCACCCGTTGGCGCAACAAATCGAGCATTTCTTCAAACAGATTGAAAGCTTCCCGCTTGTATTCGTTCAGGGGGTCACGCTGGCCATAGGCGCGCAAGCCAATGCCCTGGCGAAGGTGATCCAGCGTCAGCAGATGTTCTTTCCAGACCTGGTCGAGAATCTGCAATAGCAGGCTCTTTTCCACCGAGCGCATGACGTCGGGCCCGTAATTGGCGGCCTTTTCTGCCGCCCCCCGGTCGCCCAGATCATATAGCCGTTGGCGAATTTCCTGGTCGGCGATGCCTTCTTCCCTGGCCCAGTCGGCAAGGGCCACATCCTTGCCGAGAATGCGCAGTATTTCTTCGTGCAGGGTGGCCGTATCCCACTGTTCGGCATAGGCTTTCTCGGGGATACAACGGGTGACAATATCGTCGATCACCTGTCGCCGCATTTCGCTGACTTCCTCGGCGACATTTTCGTTGGCCATCAAATCCTTGCGCTGTTCGTATATAACCTTGCGCTGGTCATTCATCACATCGTCGAATTTAAGCAGGTTCTTGCGGATTTCGAAGTTGCGCGCCTCGACCTTCTGCTGGGCTTTTTCCAGCGCCTTGTTGACCCACGGGTGAACGATGGCCTCGCCTTCTTCCAGTCCCAGTTTGCCCAACATGGAATCGATCCGTTCGGAGCCGAAAATACGCATCAGATCGTCTTCCAGGGAGAGGAAGAACTTGGACCCGCCCGGATCGCCCTGACGCCCGGCGCGACCGCGTAACTGGTTATCGATGCGGCGGCTTTCGTGCCGTTCGGTGCCGATGATATAGAGGCCCCCGGCGGCCAGCACCACGTCGCGGCCCTCGACGGTTTCTTTCTTGATGCGGCTGGTGATGTCGGCCCGCTTGGTTTCGTCTTCGACCCCGTCCAGTTCCAGCTTCAGGCGCATGTCCACATTGCCGCCCAACTGGATATCGGTGCCGCGACCGGCCATGTTGGTGGCGATGGTGACCGTTCCCGGCACCCCGGCCTGGGAGATAATCTGG
>CBFDVE010000332.1:0-3320 GCA_965613205.1 uncultured Rhodospirillaceae bacterium | reverse complement strand
CACGAAACAAAATAACAGGGTCAGAATGGTTCATAATACCTCGGAAATGCTCTAGCAGGGTGCTGAAAAAGTCCTCGCCTTGAACGTTTATTCGTGATTCTCTGATGACAGAGAATTTGGAGGTGATGATGCGTGGATCGGACCAAACGAGCGGCAGTCTTTTCAGTTACATTGACCTTGAAGACCGGGTTCCTGCGAAGCATCCGTTACGGATGATCCGGGAGATTGTGAACGATGTTCTTGTGTCATTGTCGTCGGATTTTGAGTTGATGTATTCGCGCATGGGTCGCCCGTCGATGCCGCCGGAACAGTTGCTCCGGGCGTTGCTATTGCAGGCATTTTATACGATTCGTTCAGAACGTCAGCTTATGGAGCAACTTGATTTCAACATCCTGTTCCGCTGGTTTGTTGGCCTGAGTATGGATGATCAGGTTTGGGATTCGAGTACGTTTTGCAAGAACCGCGACCGGTTGTTGGAGGTCGATGTTTCGGCCAAACTCCTGAACGGTGTTATCGAACACAAGCGGGTCCGCGGTCTTCTGAGCCGGGATCATTTTTCGGTGGATGGGACGCTGATTGAGGCCTGGGCGTCGATGAAAAGTTTTCGCCCCAAGGATAGCGATAGCGATGAAGGTCCCAGGGGAAGCAATGCAGAGCGGGATTTTCACGGCCAGAAACGGCGCAATGACAGTCACCAAAGCACGACCGATCCTGAAGCCCGTCTTTACCGCAAGGGCCATGGCAAGGAGAGCAAGTTGTGTTTCATGGGCCATGCCCTGATGGAAAACAGAAACGGTCTGGCGGTTGGCGTTATGGTGACGCAAGCCAACGGCACGGCGGAACGGGTCGCGGCGCTGGAACTGGTTGAGCGCCACACGAAGAAAAGCCGGATCACACTTGGCGCAGACAAGGCCTATGACGTGGAAGACTTCGTTGAGAAGCTGAGGGACCAAAAGGTCACGCCGCACATGGCGATCCAGGACCATTTGACGAAAGGCGGCAAGCGCCGCAAAACAAAAATTGACGGACGCACCAGCCGCCATCCCGGCTATCAAATCAGTCAACGGGTCCGTAAGCGCATCGAGGAAATTTTCGGCTGGGCCAAAGTTCAGGCCGGACAGGCGAAAACCAAATTCATCGGTCGGCGGCGCATCGAAGCATCGTTCACGCTCGCCATTGCGGCTTCCAATCTGATGCGACTGCCCAGGCTACTGGGAGCAAGTCCATGACCAAGGCCGGAATCCGTCTAAAATCAGAAAAACGGCCATTTACATGAGGCGTTTTCATCAAAAACCAATGATATAGCCAGAAAAATAGCCTAAACGCCGACAAAGGGATTGCTATATCAAGGCACTGGAGACTTTTTCAGCACCCTGCTAGCGCTCGCAGACATCAACAACACCGTCCCGGCGACGGCGGCTAAAAGTTGTCGTTTCATTTGAATACCTCCCAATATTATTCAAGGCGAAACTATCTTCCGAAAAAATGCGAAGGTTAACCGAAAACATCTTGCCCAATTCTAGCGCTGGCGATAGCTCTTCAAATGAGATAGGAATGGGCCTATTGACAGGAGAGGCGTGTGCACGACCCTATCCCCCATCGCCAGTCGGACATTATTGAGCAGACCCGCAAGACCGGGCGCGCCAATGTAGAACAACTGGCGGCACAGTTTGGCGTTACGCCGCAGACCATTCGCAAGGATTTGAATAATTTGTGCGACCGCGGATTGTTGCAACGGGTTCATGGCGGGGCGGTGCTGTCTTCCAGTGTGGTCAATTATGGCTACGAGGCCCGGCGCCTACTGGCGGCCGGTGAAAAACGCCGCATCGGCCTCAAGGCGGCTTCTCTGATCGGCGATAATTGCTCTCTGTTCATAAACATCGGCACCACCACCGAACAGGTCGCGATGGGCTTGCGGGGCAAGCACGGGGTCCTGGCAATCAGCAATAATATTAATGTTATCAATATATTACATGGCGATCCAGGAATCGAGACCATTGTCGCCGGGGGCATGGTGCGGCACGCCGATGGCGGCATTGTCGGCGAGGCGGCGGTTGATTTCATTCACCAGTTTAAAGTCGATTTCGCCATCATCGGCACATCCGCCATCGATCCGGATGGGTCCCTGCTCGATTATGACTACCGGGAAGTCAAAGTGGCCAGGGCGATTATCGAAAATGCCCGGCACACCATCCTGGTCGCCGACAATATGAAGTACGAACGCACCGCCCCGGTCCGCATCGCCCACCTGTCGCAACTGGGCAGTTTCGTTACCGACCAGCAACCGCCGCCCCGGTTGACCCGCATCTGTCAGGAAAACAATGTGGATATTATTTTATCCGATTGATCCCGGCCCTGACATTTTCCCGAATATCGATTTTCGTTGAAGGTTCGTTTTTCTTCATTTACGGTTCTCTTTCTTTAATCAGGAGGCTTTGTCAGTGAGCACGGCACCTTACGACATGGCCATTATTGGCGGTGGCATTAACGGATGCGGCATTGCGCGAGATGCCGCCGGTCGCGGACTGTCTGTCTTTCTGGCCGAAAAAGGCGATCTGGCGGGCGGCACCTCTTGTTCATCGACCAAACTGATCCACGGCGGACTGCGCTATCTGGAGCACTACGAATTCCGTCTGGTTCGAAAATCCCTGATCGAACGGGAAGTGTTGTGGGCCATGGCGCCACACATTATTTCGCCCCTGCGTTTCGTGCTGCCCCACAATTCCGAACAACGCCCGGCCTGGCTTATTCGCCTGGGGCTTTTCCTCTACGACCATCTGGGCGGACGCAAGTTACTGCCATCATCCCGCTATGTGGATTTGCGCAGCGATATAGCCGGAGCCCCGCTGCTGGACAAATATACACGCGGCTTCGAATATTCCGACTGCTGGGTCGATGATGCCCGGCTCGTTGTTCTGAATGCTATCGATGCGGCCGAACGTGGCGCCGATATTCGCGTCAGAACGGAAGTCACATCCGCCGTACGCGACGATGGGCTGTGGCAAATTAACACCACCAACACCCTGAACGGAAAACACGAAAACATTCGGGCCCGGACGCTGGTCAATGCATCTGGACCTTGGGTCGCCGGGGTATCCGGCAAATGCATCAATCAAGCGACGGATGCCCCCATACGCCTGGTCAAGGGAAGCCATATTATCGTGTCCAGAATGTTTAATCATGACCGCGCCTATATTTTCCAGAATGCGGATCAACGCATCATATTCGCCATTCCCTATGAACACGATTTTACCCTGATCGGGACCACGGATGTCGATTTCGATGGCGATCTGGATAATGTAAAGGCATCGGCAGACGAA
>CBFDVE010000331.1:0-3322 GCA_965613205.1 uncultured Rhodospirillaceae bacterium | reverse complement strand
CAAAATCGCCAACACCTTTGCGGGATGATTCTTCGGTCAACTGTCGGATCATTTTTTCAAATACATACCCTTCATGAACGGCAAGCATTTGGTTGGCTCGTGCCAGCGGTTTGTCAATGGGCTGAACCCTGGCCATACGGACATTTCGTTCAATGCCATTCAGCCATGCCGAGAGGAAATTATCAGCGATAACGTAGCGTGCCCGGCGCGAATTTTTTGACGAAAATACCGGATCAAGTTTATCGACCATGCGGTATTCTTCGATCAGAGTTTTTAAATATGATCCGAGTTCTGTTTCCTTGCCGCCAACCTGATGATATTCCGCTTTCAATTGTCCCCTGGAACACGGACCCATTCGAGCCAGAATTTTCAAGATACTATCGAAACGTCCTCGTAATTCACGCAAGAACCAATTGGCCGCTTCGTCGCGAAGTGGTGATGATCCTTCGAAAAACAGATGGCGCAAGGTTATGTTTCTATAGTCACCGGTTCGCGCCAGAACACCCTGATCAAAACAATCGCGATAGAATTTCGGAACACCTTCGAACAGTGACCACAAAAACAACCATTGTTTCGGATCGTTTATGCCGTGGGTGGTGAACATTTCAAACAAGGTTTCGAAATCCCAATGACCGACGGTAATTTTATGAGTAATCCGGTTGAACAGAGGTGAGGTGCGATCATCAAGGATGGCGATCATTTCCGTGTGAATCGAGCCCAGGACAATCAGTCCGCCCCTGCCCAAATCGCGCAATTTATCGACCTCTGCCTGTAGGAACGACGTAAACGGGGAAAGGGTTTTGCGGTGAAAATATTGGAATTCGTCGATGACGACGATAACACCCCTGAAATTTAGTACGGCAATGATGCGGGCAACATCGGAAAACGAGCGAATTAAACCATCAGCGTGCCCCACTCCCCACGTCTCTTCAAAATCTTCCAAGGCTTCCCGGAAAGTCTGAACGATCCCACGCTCGTCGCTGTCGGGGATTTGAACGTAAAAAAATTTGCCTTCGGGAACTGACCGAGTGGCCATTTGAATGAGCGTTGTCTTGCCAATGCGCCGCCGACCCGAGATGGCGCAAAAGAACCAGCGACCGGTCGAAAGTATCCTTTCGACCTCCGCCAGTTCCTGGTTGCGACCGTAAAAAGCCCAGTCTTTCTGCATGGTTAGCGCCATTTATGCTATAAGGTAATAAATCTTACCTTATTCAAGTGATGGCGGCAAGAGGCTCATCCTTCGATGCAATCTTCCAGCGTTCGCAGGCCCTGGCGTTTGGCCTGGACCAGCACCGCCATGTTGCCGGGTTTGTGTTTGTTGTGCATCATTTTCATGTGGGCCTGCGGGATATCGTCCCAGGCGAACATTTCCGACATGCAGGGGTCGATGCGCCGTTCTATGACCAGTTGATTGGCCTGGCTGGCCTGTTTCAGGTTGGCGAAGTGGCTGCCCTGGATACGTTTTTGCCGCATCCATACGAAGCGCGCGTCCATGGTCAGGTTGTAACCCGTGGTGCCGGCGCAGAACACCACCATGCCGCCCCGCTTGACGATGTTACACGACACCGGAAACGTCGCCTCGCCGGGATGTTCGAAAACGAAATCCACGTCCTTGCCTTTGCCGGTGATGTCCCAGATGGCCTTGCCAAACTTGCGCACTTCTTTCATGTAATCGCCAAAGCCCTCGCCGTTGACTTCCGGCAATTGGCCCCAGCAATTGAAATTCTTGCGGTTGATAACGCCCTTGGCCCCCAGTTCCATGACGAAATCGCGTTTCGAATCATCTGAAATGACGCCGATGGCGTTGGCCCCGGCCGTCGCAATCAATTGTACCGCCATGGATCCCAATCCGCCTGATGCCCCCCACACCAGAACATTGTGGCCGGGCCGCAAAATATGCGGGCGATGGCCGAACAACATGCGATAGGCCGTCGCCATGGTTAATACGTAACAGGCACTTTCTTCCCAGGTCAGATGACGCGGGCGGGGCATAACCTGTTGTGCCTGGACCCGGGTGAACTGGGCGAAGGATCCGTCCGGGGTCTCATACCCCCAAATGCGCTGGCTGGTCGAAAACATCGGATCGCCGCCATTGCATTCTTCATCTTCGCCGTCGTCCTGGTTGCAATGGACGACCACTTCATCGCCGACCTTGCAGCGGGTGACTTTGTCGCCGACGGCCCAGACGATGCCGGCGGCGTCCGACCCGGCGATGTGATAGTCGGCCTGGTGAATATCAAAGGGTGATATGGGGGTGCCGAGCGCCGCCCAGACGCCATTGTAATTGACCCCGGCGGCCATCACCATGATTAGCACTTCGTGGGGGTTCAGCGTCGGCGTTTCGACCACTTCGGCCTGCATGGCCGTATCGGGATCGCCATGCCGTTCGCGCCGGATGGTCCAGGCGTACATATTTTTCGGCACATAACCGACGGGCGGAATTTCGCCGATCTCGTACAGATCCTTCTTCGGCAGTTCCGGGTGCATGTCGATTGTTTCGGGGTCGGCGGTCATAATGGGTGCTCCCTTAAGTCTATTCCCTAATAAACTTTTGTCGGTTTCTTCGCAATGCACAATTTGCTACACTAAAGCCAGAAATCAATAATTGCCTTATATTAACAAAGCATTATAAATAAAATCAGGTGATGTGGGCTGGTCCAGATGGCAGATAAATTCGCAAACGCAACACAAGAGTCAACAGCGCCAGACCGGCGCGACCGCCCATGGCTGTTTCGAACCTATTCGGGCCACAGTTCGGCCCAGGCCTCCAATAAACTTTATCGCACCAATCTGGATCGCGGCCAGACCGGACTGTCCATCGCCTTCGATCTGCCGACCCAGACCGGTTATGATTCCGACCATCCCCTGGCCCGTGGCGAAGTCGGCAAGGTCGGCGTACCCATCGGCCATCTGGGCGACATGGAAGCCTTGTTCGACGGTTTGCCGCTTGACCGCATGAATACGTCGATGACCATCAACGCCCCGGCGGCATGGATGCTGGCGCTGTACATCGCCCTGGCCGACAAACAGGGTGTGTCCCGCTCGGACCTTTCCGGCACCACTCAAAACGACATCATCAAGGAATACCTGTCGCGCGGCACCTATATCTTTCCGCCGGGGCCGTCCCTGAAATTGACGGCTGATGTGGTTGCCTTTTCCTGTCGCGAAATGCCGAAATGGAATCCGGTCAATGTGTGTTCGTACCATTTGCAGGAAGCCGGGGCGACGCCGGAACAGGAACTGTCGTTCGCACTGGCGACGGCCATCGCCGTGCTCGATGCGGTGCGTGATTCGGGCCAGATACCGGCGGCGGAGTTCGACC
>CBFDVE010000330.1:0-3325 GCA_965613205.1 uncultured Rhodospirillaceae bacterium | reverse complement strand
TCTCCTAAAGGATAGAATTATTAAAAATATATATCCATATTTAGAATAGAGCCATACAAAATTAAGATTAAAATTTGTGAAAGCATAAATCATTGAAATTCAATTCAATCGAACTTTGAGAAAAAATATTGAAACTTAGTGGTAAAATCAGTTTTGACGAAGCCTTGCTGTTTACCCACAAGGGCCTGAGCGGGCCGGTGATCTTGCAGATATCGTCCTACTGGCGACCGGGTCAGGCGATCACCATCGATCTGCTGCCCGGTACCGATGTGTTCCAGTTGCTGAAAGCGGGTGATCCGAAACAGGAAATCGCCACTTTGCTGGCCCAGGTTTTACCCAAAAGGCTGGCCCACAAAATTGTCGCCGAGGCCGGTTGCCCCGGTCGACCGGGTGAAATTTCCGACAAGGTTTTGCGGCGTCTGGGCGATGGAATCAAGGCCTGGACCCTGACCCCGACCGGCACCGAAGGCCTGCGCACGGCGGAAGTCACGGTCGGCGGTATCGACACCCGGCAGCTATCGTCCAAATCCATGGAAGTGAAGTCGGTTCCCGGCCTGTATTTCATCGGCGAGGCGGTCGATGTGACCGGCCATCTGGGCGGCTTCAACTTTCAATGGGCCTGGTCATCGGGCCATGCTTGTGGCGAGGTGGCGTGATCGGATCAAATGGCTTATAAGAAGGGTATGACTGAAAAATCCAGCAACAAATTGTCGCGCCGGGAGTTTGGCAAATTAACCACCGGCGGTATCGCCATAATCGGTGCCGGAGCCGGAGCCGGGGGCTTGATCATCGCCCCCGCTGTCGCCAGTGCCGCAATTACCCAGACCGTTGGCCGCGCCGCCGATCTGCCAGCGGCGAAAGGGCGGCGGGTGGTTGTCGTCGGCGGCGGCTGGTCCGGCCTGACCATCGCCAAGTATCTGAAAGTCAACGATCCGAAACTGGATGTGGTGCTGATCGAACGCCGGGCGATGTTCATGTCCCACCCCATGAGCGGCTTGTGGCTGGCCGACAAGATCAACCTGGAAACCCTGACCTATAGCTACCTGGATGGGGCACGGCATAACGATTACATCTATTTCAATGCCGGCCTGATCGATATTGATCGCACCGCCCGCAAGGCCTACACGGACCAGGGCTGGTTGGCCTACGATGATCTGGTGCTGGCACCGGGAGTGGACTACGACTATGCCTCCTTCGGGGTCACCGACCCGGACGATATCAACAAACTGATGACCCGCTACCCGGCCGGGTATGTCTCCGGGTCGGAACACTTAACCCTGTACAACAAGGTGCACGATTTCAAAGGTGGTGATTTCGTGCTGACCGCACCACCGGGCATCTTTCGTTGCTCGGCGGCACCTTACGAGCGGGCCTGCATGATCGCGTCTGTGTTCAAGCGGGACGGCATCAAGGGCCGGGTGGTTCTGATTGATCCGCGCGAGGAACCGGCGGTCGAGGCCGAAGGGTTTCTCGCCGCCTTCGCCGAATTGTACGTTGACTATATCGAATACATGCCTTCATCGGTGATCGAAAGCATCGATGTCGGGGGCAAGACCATCACCACCGGGTTCGACGATATCGAATTTGAAGACGCCGCCATCTATCCCCGTATTCGCGGTGCCCGATTGCTCGAACAACTGGGTTTGATGGATCCGAAAAGCTCCCAGAAAGAAGCCGCCATGGATCCCCTGACCTATAACGCCAGAACCAACGGCAGCAACGAAGAAAATATCTACATCGCCGGGGATTGCCGCCCCATGCCGTTTTCCAAAAGCGCCAATACGGCATGGACCGAAGGCATGTATCTGGCCAAACTGATCGCCGCCCGTGCCAACGGCAAGGAAATCCCCTGGGAAAGCCCGCATACGCTGTGTTATTCCGTCGTCAACACCCAGCCCCTGGAAGCCGTTATGGTCAGCGGCAAGTACAAATTCGATAGCGCCAGCGGCCAGTGGGAACACAATGAAAATTTCGCCATCAACCAGCGGGACGAAGAAAAAGGCGCCAAGGCGCTGTCCTGGGGCAGGGATCGTTTGCGCGATATGTTCACCTGATAATTTCCGGTTGAACAAAACAGGGTAGGCAATCCTACCCTTTTGGGTTATGTTGATGTTACATTAACAATTACTCATATAGACCTCCTGTAGACTATGGCAAACCAAACCATCGATATCGTGGTCGCCGACAAGTCGCCGCTGATTCAGGGCGGATTGGCCAATATCATCGATCAGGATGATCGCTTCAAGCTGATCGCCACCGCGTCCGACGGTGATCGCTTCCTGGAAGCGGTGCGTCGAATGCAGTTCCATATCGGCATTATTGGCTGGAACATGCCCTATCTGGATGGCCGGGGTGTGTTGAAGAACCTGGCCGAAACCCGCGAACAGATCCCCAAAATCATCATCTACACCGGTAATTCATCGCCCGATGTGCCGCGCCAGGTCATGCAGATGGGCGGGGCCGGGTTTTGCAGCAAGAGCGAAAGTCCCGAACGCCTGGTCGAAACCATCCTGGCCGTGGCCGAAGGGCGCATGGTTTTTCCGTTTATGGATATGAGCAACCCGGCCAATGATCCCTTCGATGCCCTGACCGCCCGCGAACAGGAGTTACTGGCCTCTCTGTCCGAAGGCAACACCAATATGGAAATCGCCGGCAGTCTGGGAATCTCTCTGAACACGGTGAAATTTCATCTGAAAAATCTGTACAGCAAACTCAACGTGAAAAACCGCTCCCAGGCCGTCGCCTGCTATCTCAGGACCCGTTAGAAAAGATACGGGACTGCTCGAACGGGTAGGAACCCACCCCCACTTTAGAGAACAGCCGCCCCCCCTTGGGGGTGTTTGGTATGCGAGCGAAAGCGCCAATGATCCGCCAGTATTACAAGTTGACCATTGATAGCCAGGCGGATTAATCCATGGAGGGTGCCTTCGTGCCGTTCAAACGCATCGACCGACCGATTATTCTGGGCATTGTCGGCGATTCAGCCAGTGGTAAAACGACCCTGACGGCGGGCATCGCCAACATCCTCGGTCCCGACAAAGTGGTCACCATCTGCACCGATGATTATCATCGCTACGACCGCGCTCAGCGCGCCGACAACGGCCTGTCGGCCCTGGACCCGGAGTGCAACTACATTGATATCCTGGAACAGCACATCCAGATGCTGCGCGACGGCAGGCCGATCCTGAAACCCATTTACAATCACCACCAGGGAACCCTGGACCGGCCGGTTTACGTGGAACCCCGGGAATACATCATCATGGAAGGTTTGCTCGGCTATTCGACCCGGGCCATGCGCGATTCTTATGACGTTAAAGTTTACCTG
>CBFDVE010000329.1:0-3343 GCA_965613205.1 uncultured Rhodospirillaceae bacterium | reverse complement strand
CGCAAAGGGCGCGTCAAGCGAACGCCCCTCTCGGCGTACGCGCGCGTGCGTCAGACGGGAATCATCGGCGTGGCGCTGGCCGAGGACGATGCGCTGCTCTCGGCGCGTGTCGTGACCGAGGGTCAGCACGTGATCCTGGGTACCAAGAACGGGATGAGCATCCGCTTCGACGTGAAGGACGTCCGGTCGATGGGTCGCGATTCGCGGGGCGTCAAAGGCATCGATCTCCGCGACGGCGACGAGGTCGTCGGCATGGACGTCATCGAGGGTGAGACAGAGCAGCAGGTGCTCACTGTGAGCGAGAACGGATACGGAAAGCGCACCCTCGTCCCGGAGTATCGACCCCAGAACCGCGGCGGCAAGGGCATCACCAGTATCGATTTGAAGCGCGACAAGAGCAGCAGTTCCGTGGTCGCCTCGTTCACGGTGGCAACCGACGATCAGTTGGTTATCGTTTCCGATGGCGGCCAGTTGATCCGCTGCCCGGTCGATAAAATCAGTACCGTCGGCCGCGCCACCCGTGGGGTGACGGTGTTTAAGGTCGCCGATGATGAACATGTTGTTTCGGTCAGCCGTTTGCAGGATGATGGCGACGATGAAGAAGCCGAGAGCTCTGATGAGGTAAATCAAGGGGACGCGTGATGAGCAAGCTCCGTATCGGTGTCTATCCGGGTACTTTCGATCCGGTTACCAATGGCCACATGGATATTATCCTGCGCGCCGCCATGGTGGTCGATAAACTGGTCGTCGGTGTGGCCCGCCATACGGGCAAGGACTCGCTGTTTTCCCTCGCCGAAAGGTTCGAAATGGTAACCCAGGAAACCGCCGCGCTGGGCGAGCAGACGGCCAATGTGGAAGTGCTCGATTTCGATACCTTGCTGATGAATTTTGCCGAATCCGTGAATGCCACGGTGATCGTGCGGGGCCTGCGTGCGGTGTCGGATTTCGAATTCGAATTTCAGATGGCCGGCATGAATGCCCGCCTCAACAACGCCGTCGAAACCGTATTTTTGATGGCGTCCGACCGGCATCAGTTCATCGCCTCGCGTTTCGTCAAGGAAATTGGCCGCCTCGGGGGCGATGTCGGCCACTTCGTCCCGCCGCGTATAAAAGAGCGCCTCGACAAGCGATTTGCCGAGCTCGAACAGGCCGCCTCCTCGAAATCGTAATTTCTCTCTGATAAGGGATTGACCGCCACGCCACGGCTCCTTATGTTCCGGGCTCTTCCATAGTGTGATGCCCGCCATCACACAGAATTCTATCGGGTCGTGGCCTGCTGATCCCGAAAATTCAAGATATGAATTTCCTGGGCAGGACACTGGGGGCACTTAGCTCAGTTGGTAGAGCATTCGACTTTTAATCGAACGGTCACAGGTTCGAATCCTGTAGTGCCCACCATAAAAACAACGCCCTGGCCAAATCCGGTCAGGGTGTTTTTTTGTAGCACCAGAACTGATACATGCCGACAAAGGTGTCGGGATTGTTTTGTTCGAATTGGTGCCATTTGGACAGTGTGGTCAATGAATCCGCTTCCGGGTGGGCGGTGCGGAAATTTCGCAACGTGGCCTGGTCGGGCAGGTCGAAGCCGAGGAATTCCAGATCAAGGTCGTTCAGCGCCTGTTCGATCTGCGGCACGGTGAAGTGGTGCTCCTGGACATGGAATAACAAGTCGCGGCATTCGTTCAGGCTGTAGAAATCCGTGAAATTGGTGACCCTGGAAACTTCCGAATCCGCGCCCTCTGACTTGTCAATGAGGTGCTGTCGGGCATCGCGGATACCCTCGGCCGTGGCGGGGTAGCCCTTGGCGGCAATGACGGCCTGGGCCTGGCTGATATGACGGCGCGCCAACTTGCTGTACAGGGCGATCATCATCAGGCCGCCAGGGCGCAGAATATGGCTGAGAATGCGCCAACCGGCCAGGGGGTCGCGCAGGTGGTGCAGCACGCCGCCGCATTCGATGATATCGAATTGCCGACCGGCAGTTCCAAGTTCGAGGATATCTCCCTGGACCGTGTCGATATTTGTCAGGCCGAGTTGACGGGTTTTTCTCGACCCGTAGGCCAGGCTGTTGAGGCTCAGGTCCATCGCGGTGACCCGGCTACTCGCGAACCGGGCGGCCGAAATGATCGAATGCTGGCCGGTGCCGCAGCCGGCAATGAGAATATCCGGACAGTCGGGAAATTTATGTCCGGCCCAGTTCCTGGTGATCCCCATGTCGCGCAGGACCCTGCCGACCGATCTGCCCTGACCGGTGGCACCGGCCTTGACCCAGCGCGGGTAGGGGCTGGTTTCATACTGATCGCGCACTTTTTGCGATGTGTCATCGTCGATCGGGGTAAGCACCGGGATCAGATTGCGCAGAGCCTGTTCTTCAATGGGGTCGATGACTTGACGAATAATCACGGCCTTGATGGTGTCGGGCCATTGTTGTTTCCGTAATTTTTCGGCCCATGGATATCGGTGCAGGGACCGATAGGCCGCCAGGGCCGCGATCAGGACCGGCGGCACGTCCTGATCATTATGCAACAACGATTCAACATCCTGCTCCAGCCCTTCGACCGCATTTTTTTCTTCGCTGGTTTCCTGATAGACATAATCGTTGGCATGGCATTGAAGGGCCAGGGCCGCGGCGAAGGGCAGGCTGGCCGTATCACCGGAAGGCGCATCCATGGTCAGCACCAGGGCGCGGCGCAAGGTGGTGAGCATTTTTTCGACCCGCAAATCATCAAGGTGGCACAGTCCCATCAGTTTGATCAGCAGGGGAATTGCCGACAGCCTGTTGGCCGCCTCGCCGTAATCCTGTAAATCCAGCCTTGCCATTACCGGGTGCTGGCCCATGGCCTGAAGAAGCGGGCGAACAAGTGGCCGTGGGTTAATGCTGTCGTGGTCGAGCAGGCGCAGCAGGTCCCGGAGCAGATCATCATCGACAGAGGAGAAAACATACCGGGGCAAGACTTGAGCCCAGGCGACCCAGTTCCGTTCGCGGTCGGGAAATTCGATGGCGTTTTGTCGCAGGCGCTCAAAGCCCTCATCTGACCGGCCCATGGCTGAGAATGTCAGCCCCAGGTTAAGGTGCATTTCCTCGAATCCGGGATCAATATCGAGAGCCTTTGCGAAGCAGTCGACCGCCGCGTCCAATCGCCCCTGTTCTTTGTAAACATTGCCAAGATTGCCATGGGCCCTGGCATAACCGGGCTCGATCACAAGCGCTTTTTGATAGCATTCAACGGCAAGGTCAAGGCGGCCCTGTTGATTGTAAACATTGCCCAGATTGTAGTGGGCCTGGGCGAAATCCGGGCGCAGGGACAGGGCATGATTAAAACTGGCGATGGCTTCCGGTAGA
>CBFDVE010000328.1:0-3343 GCA_965613205.1 uncultured Rhodospirillaceae bacterium | reverse complement strand
AAAGGCTTGTGAAGCCGTCTCTATAGGTCCTTATTAACGCTCGATGGTATTAGGGGCCAGAATGGCGTACGATAAGGCCCGGCGCATGGGATCGGAATAAGTTGATCCGACATTTTGCCAGGGTTTGATGGCGTCTGTCGGGTTCCGTGTCGCCACGAAAGCACCGCCACCGGCTGCCAGGATAACGCCCGCAGATCCGGCGATCTTCAAAAACTTGCGTCTGTTCATGATTATTATCTCCAACGCTGATGATTAAATTGATTTAACGATAAACTATTTATCGTTTAACATTAAACTTGTCAAGGAGCCGCTGGTAAGCCCGCTATGGCTTTGATAGGCTGGTCGTATACGGATGAGGGCAATGCCGATGAAAATATCAAAAAGGTTTCTGTGGCGGCTTAAAATCTTCTTCGTGCTGCTGGCCATTGCCCCTGTGGGCGGCCAATTGTTCTTCGCCATGTTTGCGCCACCCGAAATAACCAAATCAATTTTTGGCCTGATGGTCAGGAGCCTGATTGGCGGCAGTCTTCTGTGGGGGTTTGAAATCCTGTGGGTGCCCAGCCGCTACGGTGCACGGGTCCGCCATTTGCCATTTATCTGGGCCTTTGTGGTTCGGGTGGTGGTGGTTTTCGTCATCGTCACCGTTACCGGCGCCCTGGGTGGCTGGATTGCCGAAGGCCACTTCGACCCACTGATCAGCTTCAAGATCGGGCTTCCGATCTATATTTATGTCGCCAGCGTGGTGTTCGTTTTGTTTTCGATCAGTCAGGTCGTTCGCATTGTCGGACCGAGGGTGATGTTCAACATCATATTTGGTCGCTACCGCAGGCCAAAACGGGAAGACCGGGTATTCCTGTTTCTCGACATCAAGGGATCGACTCCGCTTTCTGAACGGCTTGGCGACATTGGCGTACAACACCTTATCGCCGGATTTTTTGCCGATATATCCGAACCGATCCTGGAATGGGGTGGCGAAGTGCACCGCTATATTGGCGATGAAGTGGTGATCATGTGGACCCTGCGCGAAGGTATCAAGAACGCAAGTTGCCTGCGCTGTTGCCTGGCCATTCAGGATCACATCAAGGCCAGGGCCGGGCACTATCAGAAGGTTTATGGGGCGGTACCGGAATTTCGCATGGGTCTGCACGGCGGCCCGGTAGTGGCGGCCCAGTGCGGCGACATCAAACAGGAAATCGTCTTCTTCGGCGACACCATCAACACCACGGCCCGGATCGAACAGTACTGCAAACAGGCCAATAGGGACCTGCTGATTTCGGATCAATTATATGACCAACTGCCCGACTCCGGCGATTGGCAGGCGGACTCCCTGGGTCCCGTGTTGTTGCGTGGCCGACAGCACGAAATTGGCCTGCTGGCCGTATCTCACTCGCCATTGATATAGACCTGGCGGCCATCGCGGATAGAGTCATCCCGTTGTGTTAGCGAAGCGCCGCTTCCACCATATGCAGCCGGTCCTGCCCCCAGAACGGTTCCCCGTTAATCACATAGAAGGGTGATCCGAAGACGCCGACGGTGATGGCGTCTTCGGAATTTTTGTCCCACTCGGCCAAACTGTCCGGGCTATCGGCGGCGATCAGTAATTTTTCCCCGTCCAGTCCGACCCCATCGGCCAGTTGCCGCAAAGTCTGATCATCGGCGATATTGCCTTCGCCGACCCAAACCGCACTAAGGATGGCGTACACCAGCTTGCCGACATCTTCGCCATTGGCCAGGGCCGCCAGCACCAACGCCGCCGCCCGGCTTTCATCGGCCGGAAAGTATTTGGGATGCAGGGTCAGGGGCAGACCCAGTGACGCGCTCCAGCGGGCCAGTTCAACCAGCCGGTAATCCTGGCGCTGGGGTGCCCGTTTGGCCAACGGCAGGCCGCCGGTGGCCGGAAATACGGTCGCCAGTTTCATCGGTTTATAAACAATGCGGGCGCCCGCTCGGGAAGCGATTTCGCGCAATTTGGCATCCCCCATATAGGTCCAGGGGGAAATAAGGGAAAAATAGTAATCGATTGTTTTGGTCATGGTCTATTCCGCATTTTATGGACAAAAGATGCCACACAATAACTCGAGGTGGTCCGGCATTACCATTTTTTGTACCTGCCGCCATAAATAGGATTAAACTTGCCAAAATCATTCAAAACGGGAGCATATTATGATCAAGTCGAACTTACGTGGGTTCTTCGCGGTCACCGCATTGTTGATCTTCGCCGCCTTGCCCGTGCTGGCGGAACCAACAAAGGTGACATTCCTGCACACCAACGATTTGTATGAAATATCACCCAGGCGGGGCCATGGTGGACTGGGCCAGTTGATGACCCTGATCAAGGCCGAGCGGGCGACTTCAGCCAACACCATTACCACTTTCGGTGGCGACTTGCTGTCCCCGTCGGTGATGTCGGGCCTGACCAAAGGGGAGCAGATGATTGCCCTGATGAATGCCATCGGCGTCGATGTGGCCGTGCCCGGTAACCATGAATTCGATTTCGGGCCGGACATTGCCCTCGAACGGTTCGCGGCCTCGAAATTCACCTGGCTGGCGACAAATTTAAGCGATGGTACCGGCCAGGCGTTAGCTGGCACGACACCGTTGATGATCAGGAAAGTCGGCGATTTCAACATCGGCTTTTTCGGCCTGGTCACGCCGGAAACGGAAACCCTGTCGTCGCCCGGAAAAAACATCAAATTCGCCCCGGTCGTGGAGACGGCCAAATCAGCCGTTGCGAAACTGAAGCAAATGGGCGCGCACATGATCGTCGCCATCACCCATTTGGCCATGGACCAGGACCGCTTGCTGCGCAAATCGGTCAAGGGCATCAATTTGATCCTGGGCGGGCACGACCATGAACCGATCACCCATTATGATCGCGGCGTGCTGATCCACAAATCGGGCACCGATGCACAGTACCTGGGCGTAATCGACGTTACCCTCGACTGGACGGAAAAACGCGGCAAGAAAGTGCTGCAAGTCCGTCCCCAATGGCGCATGATTTCGACCGCCGGTGTGACCCCCGATGCGGGCCTGCAAAAAGCCATTGATGGCTACACGGCCAGGCTGGACAAGGAACTCGAAGTGGTGATTGGCACCACCTCGGTCGAACTTGACAGTCGCCGGTCCAGCGTCCGTGGCGGTGAAACCACCATGGGTAATCTGATCGCCGAGGCCCTGCGGGCCGAACTGGGTGCAGATGTGGGCTTTGCCAACGGCGGCGGCATCCGTGGCGACCGCACTTATGACGCGGCGACAAAACTGACCCGCAAGGATATCCTGACCGAACTGCCCTTTGGCAATGTCACCTTGTTGCTGGAACTGAGCGGGGCCGATTTATGGCGGG
>CBFDVE010000327.1:0-3367 GCA_965613205.1 uncultured Rhodospirillaceae bacterium | reverse complement strand
AGAGAGCGACAAGGCCCTCTACCGGGCCAAGAAGACCGGTCGCAACCGGGTGGTCTGATTACTCCAGCGGCAAGTCCGACGATCCCATGAGAAATTGGTCGATGGCGCGGGCGCACTGGCGGCCTTCGCGAATGGCCCAGACGACCAGCGATTGACCCCGGCGCATGTCGCCGGCGGCGAACACTTTTTCGACCGAGGTGTGGTAGGCCCTGCCGCCTTCCGTGGTCGCTTCGACATTGCCGCGCGGGTCGTAATCGACGCCGAAATCGTCCAACATGCTTTCGTGCACCGGATTGACAAAACCCATGGCCAGCAGAACCAGATCGGCCTTAATCTCAAAGTTCGATCCGTCCACTTGCTTCGGCCCGCCACCGGACCAGTCCATGCCGATGCCTTTGAGCGTGGTCACTTTGCCATCGGCGCCTTCGAACGCCTGGGTGCCGACCGCCCATTTACGCGTCACCCCTTCGTCGTGCGAGGTCGAGCTGCGTAATTTCAGGGGCCAGTCGGGCCAGGACAGGGCCTTGTTTTCGTGCACGGGTGGTTCGGGCATGATTTCCATCTGGGTGATCGAAGCGGCGCCCTGACGGACCGAAGTGCCGACGCAATCGGCCCCGGTATCGCCGCCGCCGATGACGATAACGTGTTTGTCTGTCGCCAGAATGTCGGCCACATCGTCTAACGGTTCTCCGGCGTTGCGGCGGTTTTGCTGGGTCAGGAAATCCATGGCGAAATGAACGCCGTCCAGATCGCGTCCCGGCACCGGTAAATCGCGAGGCAGCTCCGAGCCGCCGGTCAGGGCGATGGCATCAAATTTTTCCAGCAGCCGTTCGGGCAGCACGTTGTAGCCGACATGGCTGTTGGGGCGAAATTCGACCCCCTCGGCCTGCATCTGGGCCTTGCGCCGCTTGATCAGGTCCTTGTCCATCTTGAAGTCAGGGATGCCATAACGCAGCAGGCCGCCGATGCGGGCGTTCTTTTCGTAGACCACCACTTCATGACCGGCCCGCGCCAGTTGCTGGGCGCAGGACATGCCAGCCGGGCCGGACCCGACCACGGCGACCCGCATGTTGGTCAGATGTTTCGGCACCTGGGGCTCGATCCAGCCTTCGGCCCAGCCGCGATCGACAATGGCGCATTCGATGGATTTGATGGTCACCGGCTCGTCGGTCAAATTCAGCGTGCAGGCGGCCTCGCACGGGGCGGGGCAGATGCGGCCGGTAAATTCCGGGAAATTGTTGGTCGAATGAAGCACATCCAGGGCCGCCCGCCAGTCGCCCTGATACACCAGATCATTCCATTCCGGGATGATGTTGTTGACCGGGCAGCCATTGTGACAAAACGGAATGCCGCAATCCATGCACCTGGCCCCTTGCTCCTGCAAGTCGGGCTCGGACAGGGGCACCATCAACTCGCCATAGTCGGCGACCCGTTCGTCGATCGGTCGGTAGCCCCGTTCCTTGCGGGGGAATTCCTTGAAACCGGTTATTTTGCCCATTATTCGGCCCCTACGGCGAGCCGTTGATCCTGGTTTTGATCCTGTAGGTCTTGCAGGGCGCGGCGGTAATCCACCGGCATCACTTTGATGAAATTCTTCAACTCGTTTGTCCAGTCGTCCAGAATGCCCTTGGCCCGGTCGCTGCCGGTCAGGGAAGCATGGGTTTCGATCAGTTTTCTGAGCCGCTGGGCGTCGAAGCCCAGCATGTTGGCAAGTTCTTCTTGCGTGGCTGTTACGCCGGACTCCTCAATGTTTTCCAGATCGACCTGGGCGGTGTTGCAGCGCTGCTCGAAAGTGCCTTGCGGGTCATAGACATAGGCGATGCCGCCCGACATACCGGCGGCGAAGTTGCGACCGGTCGGGCCCAACACGACGACGATGCCGCCGGTCATGTATTCGCAGCCATGATCGCCGACCCCTTCGACCACGGCGGTGGCCCCGGAATTGCGCACGGCGAACCGCTCGCCACCGACGCCGCGGAAATAACATTCACCGGCGATGGCCCCGTACAGCACCGTGTTGCCGACGATGATATTGTCTTCCGGCACCAGCGGGCTATCGTCTGACGGATAAATGATAATGCGCGCCCCGGATAATCCCTTGCCGACATAATCGTTGGCGTCACCGGCCAGTTCCAGGGTTACCCCATGGGCCCCCCAGGCCCCGAAACTTTGCCCGGCGGTACCGGCAAGGTCAATGTGGATGGTGTCGTCGGGCAACCCGGCGTGGCCGTATTTTTCGGCGATGCGGCCCGATAACATGGCCCCGACCGTGCGGTTGACATTGCGAATAGCGGACGATATGCGGACCCGTGTGCCATCATCAATAGCGGCCTGAGACTGGGCCATCAGGTCAATATCCATGGCCTTATCAAGGCCGTGATCCTGATCCTGGCAATTGTAGACGGCGATGTCCGGGCCAACCTGGGGTTTGGCCAGAAGCCGGTCGAAATTCAGCCCCTGGGCTTTCCAGTGGCCGATGGCATCGGTCATGTTCAGCATGTCGGACCGGCCGGTCATTTCGGCTAAGGTGCGGAAGCCCAGTTCGGCCATCAATTCGCGCACTTCTTCGGCAATAAATGTGAAGAAATTGACCACATGTTCGGGCTCGCCCATGAACCGCTTGCGCAGTTCCGGGTCCTGCGTCGCCACCCCGACGGGGCAGGTGTTCAGATGACACTTGCGCATCATGATGCAGCCTTCGGCGATCAGTGCGCCCGTGGCGAAGCCGAATTCATCGGCCCCCAGCAGGGCCCCAATGATAACGTCGCGACCGGTGCGCAGGCCACCATCCACCTGCACGGCGATGCGACCGCGCAGATCATTCAAAACCAGTGTCTGATGAGTTTCCGCCAGGCCGATTTCCCACGGGCTGCCGGCGTGCATGATCGAGGTGATCGGGCTGGCCCCGGTGCCGCCGTCGGCCCCGGAAATGGTGACATGATCGGCGTGGGCCTTGGAAACCCCGGCAGCGACCGTGCCGACGCCCACTTCCGACACCAGCTTGACCGAGATACGGGCCTTGGGGTTGACGTTTTTCAGGTCGTGAATCAGTTGCGCCAGGTCTTCGATGGAATAGATATCGTGGTGCGGCGGGGGTGAAATCAGGCCGACACCGGGGGTCGAATGACGCACCCGGCCGATCCATTCATCGACCTTGTAGCCGGGCAACTGGCCGCCTTCGCCGGGCTTGGCGCCCTGGGCCATCTTGATCTGGATATCGTCGGCGTTGACCAGGTATTCCGTGCTCACCCCGAAGCGGCCCGAAGCCACCTGCTTGATCGCCGAGCGCATGGAATCGCCATTTTCCAGGGTGCCGAAACGGACCGCTTCCTCGCCGCCCTCGCCGGTGTTGGATTTACCACCCAGC
>CBFDVE010000326.1:0-3385 GCA_965613205.1 uncultured Rhodospirillaceae bacterium | reverse complement strand
TGATACAACCTTGCGCGATGGGGAACAGTCTCCCGGCGCATCGATGACCCTGGGAGAAAAACTCCAGATCGCCGAAGTGCTCGACCAGATGGGCGTGGATATTATCGAGGCGGGATTTCCAATCGCCTCAAACGGCGATTTCGAGGCTGTCTCGGAGGTTGCCAAGGTCGCGAAGAACGCGGTGATCGCGGGCCTCGCGCGGGCCGGGAACAAGGACATCGACCGAGCCGGCGAAGCGGTGAAGCACGCCAGGCGGCCGCGCATCCATACCTTCATTTCAACCAGCCCGGTGCATATGAAATACAAGCTCCAGATGGAGCCCGGCGCGGTGCTCGACGCGGTAACCGCAAGCGTGCAGCGCGCGCGCGGCTATACCGGCGATGTAGAATGGTCGGCCGAGGACGCGACGCGCACCGAGCATGATTTTCTGTGCCGCTGCGTCGAGGCGGCAATCAAGGCGGGCGCCACCACCATCAATATTCCCGATACGGTCGGCTACGCCGTGCCCGATGAATTCGCCGCCCTGATCACCATGCTGTTTAACCGGGTGCCCAACATCGACCAGGCGATCATATCCGTCCATTGCCATAACGATCTGGGACTGGGCGTGGCCAATACCCTGGCCGCCGTGCAGGCCGGGGCCCGCCAGGTGGAATGTACCATCAACGGGTTGGGTGAACGGGCCGGCAATGCGGCGATGGAAGAAATCGTCATGGCTTTCAAGACTCGCGCCGACCACATTCCGTTCACCACTGGCATCGATTCGACCCACATCAACAAGGCCTCCAAGCTGGTCTCGGCGATTACCGGATTTGCCATCCAGCCCAACAAGGCGATAGTCGGGGCCAATGCGTTCGCCCATGAATCGGGCATTCATCAGGACGGCATGTTGAAACACGCCGGCACCTACGAAATCATGAGTCCGGAATCCGTCGGCCTGAGCAAGTCGAAACTGGTACTGGGCAAGCATTCGGGCAAACATGCCTTCGGCGAAAAGCTGAAGGACCTGGGCTATGATCTGGGTGACAACGCCATCAAGGACGCCTTCAAGCGATTCAAGGACCTGGCCGACCTGAAAAAAGAAGTATTCGATGAAGACATTATCGCCCTGGTCGATGACCAGGTCGCGGCGGTCAACGATGTGGTGCAACTGAAATCCCTGGAGATCGTTTGCGGCACCATGCACCGCCCGCCCAAGGCGACCCTGGAGCTGGATGTGGATGGCGAGATTAAATCCTGCCAGGCGACCGGCGATGGCCCCGTCGACGCCGCCTTCAACGCCATCAAGGAATTGTTTCCGCACTCGGCCGTGTTGCAGCTTTACCAGGTCCATGCGGTAACCCAGGGAACCGATGCCCAGGCCGAGGTCACCGTCAGGCTGCAAGAAAACGGCAAGACCGTCAATGGCCAGAGTGCCGACACCGATACCATGGTGGCGTCGGTTAAATCCTATATTAACGCTTTGAACAAGCTAATGGTAAAACGCGAAAAATCGGCACCTTCTGCGCTTTCTGCCTAGCCTTGCGGGGCTAGTCTTTTTATAAAGGGATGCGGGGGAGATTCTCCTGCATCCCTTTCTTTGTGCGTACGCAAAAAAAGCGGGTGTTTGATCGGTATTCTTTTGTGAATTGTGAGGTTTGATGTTTTCCAGACTCTTCGGCTTTTTATCGGCCGACATGGCCATCGATCTGGGGACGGCCAATACGCTCGTCTACGTGAAAGGCAGGGGGATCGTCCTGAACGAGCCTTCCGTGGTCGCCATTGCCGAATTCAAGGGCAAACGACAGGTCCTCGCCGTGGGCGAGGAAGCCAAGCAGATGCTGGGCCGCACGCCGGGAAACATCAGCGCCATCCGGCCCCTTCGCGACGGCGTTATCGCCGACTTCGAAGTGGCCGAGGAAATGATCAAGTATTTCATTCGCAAGGTTCATAACCGGCGCAGCTTCGCCTCTCCGTTGGTGATTATCTGTGTGCCGTCCGGATCGACCGCGGTGGAACGCCGGGCCATTCAGGAATCGGCCGAAAGCGCCGGGGCCAGACGGGTGTTCCTGATCGAAGAACCCATGGCCGCCGCCATTGGCGCCGGTTTGCCGGTGACCGAACCGACCGGGTCCATGGTCGTCGATATCGGTGGTGGCACCACCGAAGTGGCGGTGCTCAGCCTGGGCGGCATTGTTTATGCCCGTTCGGTGCGGGTCGGCGGCGACAAAATGGATGAAGCGATTATCGGCTACATTCGCCGCAACCATAATCTGCTGGTCGGCGAAGGCAGTGCGGCGCGCATTAAGGAAGAAATCGGTTCCGCCTGTCCGCCCGACGAAGGCGAAGGCCGGACCATGGAAATCAAGGGCCGGGATTTGATGAACGGGGTGCCCAAGGAACTGATCATTTCCGAACGCCAGATCGCCGAAAGCCTGGCCGAACCGGTCGGGGCGATTATCGAAGCCGTTAAAGTGGCGCTGGAACACACCGAACCGGAGCTGGCCGCCGATATCGTCGACAAGGGCATTGTCCTGACCGGCGGTGGCGGCTTGCTGAGCAATCTGGACTTCGTCCTGCGTCACGCCACCGGTCTGCCGGTATCCCTGGCCGATGATCCACTTTCCTGTGTGGTTCTGGGCACGGGCCGGGCGCTGGAAGAAATGAAACGGCTGAAAAACGTACTGACAAGCATGTATTGATTTTCGGCGGTTTTGCTGGACTATCGCGTCAACCAATCCTATATCTGCCCCGAACAAGTATTTCTTAAGACTTGGCTGATACTGCTTCATTGGGTGATTCTGTCCCAGGGGAGTGGAGTCAGCTACGCCTTGATTGTGAGACGCCGGAAAGAATTTCGGGCGGGCAGTCAGGGACTCGAAAAAGTAGAGGTCACCTTTGAAGGCAGGGCAAAGATTTTCCAGCCGGGTATCGGCGCCGATCAGAAATCTGGCCCATCGTTTCACCTATGTGGGGCTGGTGGCGGCGGCGTTTACGCTGATGTTGCTGGGCAAGGCCGATGTGGTCCTGGTCGAGCGGTTTCGCGCCCAGGTCACCGATGCGGTCGCACCGATCCTGGAAATCGCCTCTAAACCCATCGCCACGGTCAATAACCTGATCGCCCAGGGCCGGGAACTGGCCGATATTCGCAAGGAAAATGCGGCCCTGCGGCAAGACATCGAACGCCTGCTGCAATGGCAAAGCGTCGCCCGTATTCTTGAGGGCGAAAACAAGGCCCTGCGGGACCAGTTAAAATTTGTTCCGGGGCCGCAGGCGAGCTATCTGACCGCCCGTGTGATCGCCGATAGCGGTGGCGCTTTCGCCCATTCATTATTGGTCAATGTGGGCTCGCAACTGGGTATTACCAATGGCCAGCGTCAGGAATGAAACGATCATGGCACGACCA
>CBFDVE010000325.1:0-3397 GCA_965613205.1 uncultured Rhodospirillaceae bacterium | reverse complement strand
CTTCCCCGACCCTGAACGCGTCCCATTGGCGCACAAGGTCAAAATGGGCGACCTGGCCGCGCGCATGCACCCCGGCATCGGTGCGACCGGCGGCCTGGGTGGTTACTTTTTCGCCGGAAAACCCCTCGATCGCCTCTTCAAGGCTTTGCTGCACCGAAGGCTGGTCGGCCTGGCGCTGCCAGCCGGCAAACCCGGTGCCGTCATATTCGATCGTCAGTTTAAATCTTGGCATGATTATCGGCTTGTCAATATCTGTCCGGCAAGAGACCCGCTGCCGCGCAAGAATTCATCCATGTTCATCTTGGCTTTACCGGCCCGCTGAACCTCAAGCAAGCGCACAGCGCCGCTCAAACAGGCGATGCTCAGCCTGTCATCAACTATTTCCCCCGGTTTGCCGCTTTTATCGACCAGCTCGGAACGTAAAATTTTAACCCGCACCGGTTTGCCGTTTATTTCGATCTCGCACCAGGCCCCGGAAAACGGGGACAGACCGCGTATCAGGTCATGCACTTCATTTGCCGGGCGATGCCAATTTTGACTTCCAGGTTTTCTACAACAGCCTGAAAGACAAAGACTTTGTTATCTACCCCGGCAAACTGACCGTGGCCGACAGCTTCCGCATGGGCTGCATCGGCGACCTGGGCGAGAGCGAAATGAATGGCGCGCTAGAGGCCGTGCGCCAGACCCTATCTGAAATGGGCGTGACCGACTGCGCCCCAGCTTAAACAGGAGAATACCGACAATGTCTTACGATGCCGATTTCGTTTACCAACGCAGCTACCGGGGCAAGGTCAAGGGTGTGGTGCTGGACTGGTCCGGCACCATTGCTGATGCCTACGTGCTGGCCCCCGCCGTGGTTTTTGTCGAGGCCTTCAAAAACCAGGGTGTCGATGTTTCCATGCTGGAAGCCCGTGGCCCCATGGGCCTGCGCAAGGACCTGCACATCAAGGCGATGACCGAGGACCCGGTGATCGCCGCCCGCTGGAAAGGCGTGCACGGTAAAATGCCCAACCAGAAAGATGTCGATCGCATGTTCGCGGACTTCGTACCCATGCAATTGAAAGTCCTGCGCAAATACACCACGTTGCTGCCCGGCGCGGCCAAGTGCTCGAAGGAACTGAACAAGCGCGGCATTAAAATCGGCAGCTCGACCGGGTTCCTGCGGGCCATGGTCGAAATCCTGGCGAAAGATGCCAGGAAGCAGGGTTTTGTCATCGATGCCACGGTCGCCGGTGACGATGTGGTCCACGGGGCCAGGCCAAAACCGTTCATGGTGTTCCGCAATATGGACCTGATGGACGTGCACCCGGTGCAATCCATTGTCAAGGTAGACGACACCACTTCAGGCATCGGCGAGGCCCTGGAGGCCGGCTGCTGGGGCGTCGGTGTATCGCTCTACAGCAATTACATGAACATCAATTCCCTGGCCGAGGCGAAAAAAATGGCGAACAAGGAAATCGCCCGGCGCAACGGTCTGACCAAGGAAATCCTGCAACAGGCCGGGGCCCACTATGTCGTCGATTCCATCGCCGAATTGCCGAAAGTGATCGACCACATCAACGCCCGGCTGGCGCGGGGTGAACGCCCTTAGGCTTCAACCGGGAAATCTTAAGGAAGGGCGGTGCCGATTGGCATCGTCCTTTTTCATCCCGTCAAATATAGCAGTAGCGGAATGGTCAGCACCGACAGTGCGGTTTGCACGGTGACGGTGGCCGCAAAAAGTTCCGCATCGCCACCCATCTGACGGGCCAGGATAAACCCGTTCATAGCCGTAGGCACAGCGGCGCAGACAATTAATGTTTGCAATGCCATACCGGTGATGCCGAATACCACCGCCCACACGGCGACGAACAAAGGCATGGCGATCAGTTTGAAGGCCACTCCGACCCATACATCACGGGACGGCTTCAAGGCATGGCGCACTCTGAGGCCCGCCCCGACACACAATAAACCGGCTCCCAGGGCCGCACTCCCCAGCAGATCAAGCAAAGTCATTGCTGGGTCATAGATGGGTATTTCGAGCAGATTAATACCAAGACCGACCAAGCAACCCCAGATCAATGGATTCATCAAAACCATTTTAGCGACTCGCTTGGCAGGCAATCGGTTCGACCCGGCAAAGGCAGCCAGCACCAGGACATTTTCGAAATTAATAATCGGCACCATTACCGCCAGAGCGACGGCGACAATGGCCACTCCGGGATCGCCGAATAGCTTCAGGATGATTGCCAGCGCGATAAAGCCGTTCCATCGGGTGCCGGCCTGAAAGACCGATGTGTAGGCCGGTCCCTGCATACCCCAATAGCGTGACATTGCAGGTTTCAAGGCCAACAAGATCACCGCCATGGTTGCCACCGAAGCCAGCATGGTCACAGCCACTCCGGTCAGCGGCACGTTTTTCAGATCAGCATTGATCAGTGTTTCGGCAAGGATCGCCGGAAAAAACAGCCAGTAGCAGACCTGTTCGATACCGGTCCATTTGTCCTGCGGAACGATATCCCGTTTGCGCAAAAGCAATCCCAATCCGATCAAGGCAAAGATCGGCACGCTGCAGGGGTTTGTCGGGCTGGGCAAGCAGGACCGCGCCCGCGTGGACGCCGGCGACCTGTGCGCCCTTTCGGGCATCGCCGACCTCGAGATCGGCGACACCATCTGCGATCATGTCTCTTCGTCGGCGATGCAGGTTTCAATAATATCCAGCGCCTGATCCATCTCGGCTTGCGAGATGGTCAGGGGCGGGGTCAGGGTCAGCACACTGCCCATGGTGGTCTTGAAGCTGAGGCCCCGTTCCAAAGCCCGGTAGAGGATCCGGTCGGCGGCCGCTATGGCCGGTGTTTTGGCGTTTCTGTCTTCGACCAGTTCCAGCCCCAGCACCAGGCCCAAACCGCGTACATCGCCAATCAGGGGTTGGCGGGATTTCATCTCCTGCAAACGAGCGAGAGCGTGAGCACCGACACGGGCGGCGTTGTCGGCCAGCCCTTCGCTTTCGATAATTTCAATAGTGGTCAGGGCGGCCATGGCGGTGACCGGGTTTTTTTCGTGAGTGTAGTGACCCAGCGCCCGGTCGCCCATAACGTCCAGCTGTGCATTCACAATCAGCGCCGCGATAGGCAACATGCCACCACCGAGCGCCTTGCCCAGCGTCACCATATCGGGCACCACGCCAAAATGATCGGCGGAAAACATCCTGCCGGTCTTGCCCAGGCCACTGGGAATATCATCGAAAATCAAGAGCGCCCCATGATCATCACAGGCCCGACGCACCGCCTGCCAGAAACCGGGCGGCGGGATGTAGGGCACGGCTCGCACCGGTTCGGCAATGACGGCGGCCACGTCGCCTTCTTTTTCGAGCACGTAACGAACCATATCGGCGCACTTCAGTTTGCACACATCCAAA
>CBFDVE010000324.1:0-3457 GCA_965613205.1 uncultured Rhodospirillaceae bacterium | reverse complement strand
GGTGCTGTCCGCCTCGAGCGGGTCCCTCAACCGCAACACCTTTGTTGATGGCTTGATGGGGGCGACCCGAACGTCGTGCATGATCGCCTTTATCCTGGCCGGGGCGGCGTTCCTGACCGTCGCCATGGGCTTTACCGGCATTCCCAAACTGCTCGCCCTGTGGATCGGATCTTTAGGTTTGTCCCACTATGCGCTGCTCGGTGCATTGACCGTGTTCTTCGTAATTCTCGGCTGTTTTCTCGATGGCATTTCGGTCGTCGTGCTGACCACATCGGTGATCATGCCGCTGGTCGAACAGGCGGGCATCGATCCTTTATGGTTCGGCATTTATATCGTTATCGTCGTCGAAATGTCGCAGATCACGCCGCCGGTCGGATTTAACCTGTTCGTTCTGCAATCCCTGACCGGGCGAAATATCCTGCATGTGGCCCGTGCGGCACTGCCGTTTTTCCTGCTGATGTTCGTCGCCCTGGCGCTGATCATTGTCTATCCGTCAATCGTCACATTCCTGCCCAATAATATGTAGAAAGGACCGACATGGCGAAATCCCCGAAACCGCCGAGCGACCAACACACCGACCGACCGGTGCCGCTGATTGTTTCTTCGGAACATCTGGCGACGCAACAAGGCTGGCAGTTCAGCGAATACGAATACGGCCTGATCATCGCCTACAACGCTTTTTCCCGCTGGATGATGCGCTGCATGGGGGCCGTCGGTTTCCAGGATTTCAACCCGCTTGATATTCTGGTGCTGCACAATGTCAATCATCGGAACCGGGCCAAACGGCTGGTCGATGTGGCTTTCGTGCTCAATGTGGAGGATCAGCACACGGTCAATTATTCCCTCAAAAAACTGGCCAAGGCGGGCCTGGTGGCGAGCGATAAACGGGGCAAGGAAATGTTCTATTCGACCACGGAAGCCGGCAAAAATGCCTGCGCCGACTATGGCAAGGTGCGCGAATTGTGCCTGATCGGTCCGGCGCTGTCGACCAACCTGGACAAAGACGAAATCAGCCGCTCGGCAAAAGTCCTGCGCACAACCTCGGGCCTGTACGGCCAGGCCTCGCGTTCGGCGGCATCGCTTTAGCCGCCGCTGGTGACGGTGATTCTTTTAATGATGTAGTCGCCGCCGCCGTTGTTCACGACCAGTCCCTGGAAGGGATCGTTCAGGCCGCTGTCTGTGGCGCCGAGGATTCGGCGGCCATCGACGTTGACCGTCATCCGGCCCCGCCCGTCACGAACCCAGTGCAGGGAATGGGTTTTTTTATCTTCCAGGGTCAGGGGGCCGACTTGGCTGTCGATCACCCGTTGGCCCCGGGGTGAATAGATGGCCAGCGTCAACCCCTTGCCCGGTGAATAGGAGAGCCGGTAGCCCGAGGCCCTGTCGTTGCCCTGGTAGGGGCCGATGTCGAAACTGCCGCCAGATCGCTGGCCCTGTTTAACCCATGAGCTGAATTCCAGATCGAGTGTGAAGGCGTTACCGATGGCGGCCGGTGAATAGATTGTCGCCAACGCCTGGCTGCTGGTGGCGGTCGTTTCCGTGGTCGTCGAAGCGCCACCGCTCTGGCCCAGGATCGCCCCCAGAATGGCGATGGCGGCATCCCGTTTGCGGCTTTTCTTGCCCGGTTCCTGTTGGCTGTTGGTATTCTGCACGGGCACCGGCACGGCGCTGCGCAGGCCCCAGCCCCGTTCGACCCAATAGCGCCCCGCAGATACGGTCCAGGTCGGATTGGCGGTGAAATCACCGTCGGTAAAATCGTCGGCCAGCACGGTACGGATACCGGGCTGACTGGCCGGAGCATCATAACTTCGGGCCAGATCACGCAGATCGCGCAGGAAGGCCGGGTCGGCGGCACGGGCCTTTTGTGCCTGATCAATCAACTTGTCCAGGCGTTCGATCAATTGCCGGGTGTTGACCTGGCCGGATTTCTGGTCCGGATCGGACCAGGCCGAATACTTGCTCTGGGCCTGGGCCAGCAGGTGTTGCAGGGTGGCCAGGAAATCGGTGCTGCCCTCGCCACCGGAGATAAAATTGCCCTCGCCGGTTTTGCGTTAGGCGGGCCGCTCGGGGCCATGCTGGGGGTTTATGCCGGTCACCGGGTCGATCAGGCGCGGGCCGAAGGCGGCGGACCTGCGGGAATAGGCGGCGGCGATCAGCAAAGCCGCCAGGTCGCCTTTACCATGGCGGTGATTGTGCTCAGCGCCAAAATGGCCAAGGCCGATGGCGAGGTCACGCGCGACGAAGTGGATGCCTTCAAGCGTATTTTTCATATCCCGCCCGGCGAGACGGCACAGGTCGGCAAGATATTCGACGACGCCCGGCAGGATTCCGCAGGCTTCGAGCCTTATGCCGAGCAGATCGCCTTCATGTTTGCCCGCGAGCCCGCCGTGCTGGAGGAATTGCTCGGCGGCCTGTTCCATATCGCCATGGCCGATGGGGTGATGAAACCGCCGGAATTGCAATACCTGCGCGCCGTCTCGGCCATATTCGGTTTTGACAATCAACGTTTCGAGCGCATTCGCGCCAGTTTCGATGGGCCGGAAAAATCCAATCCCTATGATATTCTCGGCGTCACCTCAGACGACAGCGACGATTTGATCAAAAAAACCTATCGCAATCTGGTGCGCGAAAACCATCCCGACAAACTGCTGGCGCGCGGAGTGCCCGAAGAGTTCATTGCACTGGCGACCGAAAAGATTGCCACCATCAACGAAGCCTATGACGAGATTGCCAAGGAACGCGGCATTTGACGCCTGACACGTCTCTCGTCACGCTTTACTGCCCTTCGCCAAATATCGGGCCACGCCGGGGGGGGCGGGACCCCGATCTGCTTCTGCTCCACTATACGGGCATGGAAAGCGCCGAGCGCGCGCTCGCCTGGCTGACCGCGCCGGAGTCCAAAGTCTCCTGCCACTATCTCGTCGATGAGCAGGGCCGCATCACGCAGATGGTGGCGGAAGAGATGCGCGCCTGGCATTCGGGAAAATCCCATTGGGCGGGGGTGGACGATATCAATTCCTGCTCCATCGGCATCGAGGTTCACAACCCCGGTCACGAGTTGGGTTATCCCGATTTCCCGGACGTTCAGATGAACGCGGTCGAGGCGTTGTGCGGCGATATTCTCGAACGCAACCGGATTCGGCCCGAATATGTGCTGGCCCACAGCGACGTGGCGCCGGCCCGCAAAAGCGATCCGGGCGAAAAATTCGACTGGCCGCGGCTGGCCGGGGCGGGCATCGGACTGTGGGTGGAGCCCGAACCGGTTGCGTCCGGCGACGGGCTCGGGCCGGGCAGCGAAGGCGATGAGGTGAGGGGCCTTCAGGCGTCCCTGAAGGCATTGGGTTATGGAATAGAGACAACGGGATTCTATGACCCGGCGACCCTGAGCGTGGTGCGCGCGTTCCAGCGCCACTGGCGGCCCGGAAAAGTCGATGGCCGCGCGGACCGGTCCGTGCGG
>CBFDVE010000323.1:0-3471 GCA_965613205.1 uncultured Rhodospirillaceae bacterium | reverse complement strand
ACCCTGTTCGACATGATCTATCACGAACATCTGGCCTATCACACGGTGGCGCCGCTGGTTCCGTTCATGGCCGCCCACGACATGGAACTGATCGACGCCACGCGGGTGCCGACCCATGGCGGTTCGCTGCGCGCCGCGGCCCGGCCGAAAACGGGAAGCCGGCCCATCGATGGCTCGGTCGAACAACTGATCGGACTGGAAAAGGCCATGGGGCTGGACAAGGCCGAAACCTACCGCGATTTCGGCCGGCGCATCGATGTTCTGGGCGGCGAACTGTCGTCGCTGCTGCGCGCCGCCAGGGCCGATGGCCGGACCATCGCCGCCTTCGGCGCGCCGGCCAAGGCGACGACGCTGATGTATCATTTTGACATCGGCCCCGAATTGATCGACTTTATCGTCGACGACAGTCCCCTTAAACAGGGCCTTTATTCGCCGGGCATGCACATTCCGGTGCTGCCGACCGCGGCGATTTACGATAAAAAGCCCGATGACATGGTGATCCTGGCGTGGAATTTCGCCGCCCCGATCATGGAAAAACATAAACAATTCAGCGGCTCCGGCGGCCGCTTCATCGTTCCCCTGCCGCAACTGGAAATTTATTAGACATGGCCGAGTTTCTGCTTAAATCCGATATCGATGAAATCGCCCGGCGGTTGGCCGGACCGGCCCGTGATTTCGCCGGCAAGACCGTGCTGCTGACCGGCGGCCGGGGGTTTTTGGGCCGCTATTTCATGGAAGTTTTCGCCCGCTTAAACGAAACCGTGCTCGATCAGCCGGTCAGGCTGGTGGCGCTCGATAACCTGATCACGGCGGGCAAGGAAGGGGCCAGCATTCCCCAGTTTGAAAACGTCACATTCGTTAATCATAACGTCATTGAGCCCTTTGAATGGGACGGGCCGCTGGATTACGTGATCCACGCGGCGGGCATCGCCTCGCCCTATTACTACCGGGCTTATCCCCTGGAAACTCTGGAAGTGGCGATCACCGGCACCCGGCGGATGCTGGAGCTGGCCGAAAGCCACGATGCCCGTTTTACTTTTTTCTCGTCTTCGGAAATTTATGGCGACCCGGATCCGAAACACGTTCCCATGGCCGAAAGCTATCGGGGCAACGTATCGTGCCAGGGGCCGCGCGCCTGTTACGACGAAAGCAAACGGGTCGGCGAGACGCTGTGTTACATTTTCCACACCACCAACGGCACCAGGACCAACACCATCCGGCCCTTTAACGTGTTCGGGCCGGGCATGCAGGAGGCCGATTACCGGGTCCTGCCCAACTTCGCCAGCCGCATTAAAGCGGGCCAGCCCTTAAACGTGTACGGCAGTGGCGATCAGACCCGCACGTTCTGCTACATCACCGATGCCATGGTTGGGTTCCTGTCGGTTATTTTGAATGGCGTGCCGGGCGAAGCCTACAACATCGGCAATCCCAAGCCGGAAATTTCCATGGTCGATCTGGTCGGAAAAATCGGCCAGGTCTCGGCCAAACCGGTGCAGCACAATATTGTCGAATATCCCGACAGCTACCCGGCGGATGAGCCGAACCGCCGCGCACCGGATATTCGCAAGGCCAAACTGCAACTGGATTTCCAGCCCATTGTCGATCTGGACGACGGCCTGAAACGTTTTCTCGATTGGGCCGACAGCATCTACACCGGCGAACAGTGAGCGCCGGCGACCTGCAACTGGGCCTGATCGGCGCCGGGCGCTGGGGTCGCAACTACATTAAAACCATCCAGCATATGGATGGCATTCACCTGCACAGGCTGGCCAGCCGTAACCCGCAAAGCCGGGCCTGGGTCGGGCGAAATTGCGCCATTTCCGAAAACTGGCAGGATGTGGCCACGGCGGCGGATCTGGACGGCGTGATCATCGCCGCCCCGCCGGACCACCACGCAAAAATGGCGGTCGCCGCCATCGCCGCCGGCATACCGGTGCTGATTGAAAAACCGCTGACCCTTGATGTGGCGCAAGCCCGGGCGCTGCTCGACCTGGCGACAGAAAAAGCGGCGACCGTGCTGGTCGATCACATTCACCTGTATCACCCGGCCTATGTGGAGCTGAAACGTCAGGCCCTGGGTCTCGGCGTGTTGCAGTCGATCCGCAGCGCCGGGGGCGACTGGGGGCCGTTTCGGGGCGATGTTTCCCCCCTGTGGGACTGGGCCGGGCATGACCTGGCCCTGTGTCTGGATTTGCTCGGCCACATGCCGCTCAGTTTGTCGGCAACCGTGAAGGAAAGCCGCCAGGTATCCGAAGGTCTCGGCCAAATTCTGTCGATCAAACTGAATTTTTCAAACGGTGTGGTGGCGGACATCGAATGCGGCAATATCATGGACCCGAAAAAACGGTTCCTGGCCGCCCACTACGACCATGAAACCCTGATCTATGATGATCTCAGCGCTACCCCCCTGGTGCGCCAACCCCGAGCGGACGGGCCGGGCTGCGATCCGGTTCACGGCCAGGTTATCGACGTTGCCCAAAAAACACCCCTAACCAGCGTAATCGAAGCCTTCGCCGCCGCCATTGGCCGCGCCAGTGCGGATTTTTCCGACGTGCAATTGGGTGTAAAGGTGATCCAGTTACTAGCGAATTGCGAGGCCTCTTTGCGGCAGGGCAGTTTAGTGGATGGTCTTGACGCCCAATAGACTCCAAAAAAACGACATCCTCTGCTAATAGGATTATATGAATGAACAAGAGATTCTTGCACTTTTAACGGGCGAACGAAATGAATCTGTATTCGTTTGTCGTGTTTCACAAGACCAAGCATCGGCGATTGGGGCCAAAACAACGGAGGTCTGGCTTTCGCGGGCGACAGTTATCAAACAAGAGTCAAAGCACTATAGTACTTCAAAAGATTTATACTTTATGGTGCCACGGATTATCGCCAAGGGGTTTGTTCGATTCCAACCGCCCCACCATATGATTTTTATTCTGCACGAAAAAACAGACAAAACCCGCTCATTCAAAGCCGTCGTTAAGGCGACAAAAACAGGGCATGAATTATACCTTGTCTCAATACACCGTGTCGCCAGAGGCGATGTCCGTGCCGTATATCGGAGAACCACATCACTTGAAAAATGGAAAAGAAAACGGCGTGAGGTGGGGCCTCCAAGGAACCCCACATAACGCTCCCGTCGGAGGTAAAATACTTTACCGGAAACCACCGACAGTGCTACGGCCTGGAGAATTACACCGTGTCACTCACGCCTTCAAACTTATAGCAATAATTCAGGGTAATTTGGAGTCGTTTTTTGGCGCGATTTTGAAATAATATTTCGCAATAAAGCCCTTTGAGAATCCACAAATGGCAATGCCTGACAAACTCCCCGTCTAATTCTGCATAACTCGTTTTTTTTGGGCCGACTCGGCAGTTTACGGTAAACTCCGGACCATGAATTTATCTGTTCTCGCGTCTGTCCTGATCCTTGTTGCCGTCCTCACTTATTTGGCCAGCCGGGCCCTGCTGCCGGTG
>CBFDVE010000322.1:0-3472 GCA_965613205.1 uncultured Rhodospirillaceae bacterium | reverse complement strand
GACCGGGTCCCAGAACCACCATCCGCCCCAGCCCAGTTCGTAATAGGCCCACCAGGAGCCCAGCGCGATGCCGATGGTCAGAAATAACCAGGCGACCAGAGTCCAGGGCCGCACCCAGCGGGCCCAGGCGGCATCGACCCGGCCTTCGATCAGGGCGGCGATGGCGAACGAAAATGCCATCGAGAAACCGACATAACCGAGATACAAAAACGGCGGATGAAAGGCCAGGCCAGGGTCCTGCAACAAGGGGTTCAGATCGCGGCCATCCAGGGCCGCCGGGATCATCCGCTCGAACGGATTCGACGTGATCAACATGAACAGATAAAAGCCAATGGCGATCATCGCCTGCACGGACAAAACCCGCGCGCGCAGGGCCGGCGGCAGATTGTTGCCGAAGACCGCCACGGCGGAGCCGAACACGGCCAGGATCAGCACCCACAACAGCAACGAGCCTTCATGGCTAGCCCAGACCCCGGCGACCTTGTACAGCATCGGCTTGGCCGAATGGGAATTCTGATAGACATTGAGCACGGAAAAATCCGAGACCACATGGGCATAGGTCAGACTGCCAAAGGCAAACGCCACCAGCAGAACCTGGGACATCGCGGTCGGTCGGTCCATGGACATCCACAAGGCGTTGCCCCGATGGGCCCCGATCATGGGGATGGTGGCCTGGATCACGGCCACGAGCAGGGCCAGAATCAGGGCGAAATGTCCGGCTTCGGCAATCATCAGTTACTCTCCATACTCTGTCGTTTCATTTTGTTACTCATTTCATCCCACTTGCCCGATTTTTTTAAAGCATCGGCGACTTCCGGCGGCATGTAGGTTTCATCATGCTTGGCCAGCACTTCATCGGCCGTGAACAGGCCATTGGCATAAGTCCCTTCGGCGACCACCCCCTGGCCTTCGCGGAACAGGTCGGGCAACAGGCCCCGGTAGGTCACCTGAGTCGAATTGGCCAGATCGGTGACGCGAAATTCGACCACCGCATCGGCTTTTTTGACCACACTGCCTTCTTCGACCAGGCCGCCCAGGCGCATCCGGCGGTCCGGCGACACCGGTTTTTCGGCAAAATCCGTCGGGCTGTGGAAAAACACGATACTTTCTTCAAATGCGTTGAGCACCAGACCGGCCGATGCCGCCAGCAAGCCAAGGCCAATGGCGACGAAGGTCAGGCGCTTATGTTTTCTTTTCAACGGTCCCGTCCTTTTCGCTACCCGCCAGGGTTTCATATATGGCCTGATTGGCACGTAACATGCGGCGGCTGGCCACCAGCATGATCACCAGGATCACCGCAGTGACCCCATAGGCGGGCCACACGTACCCGGCGTAGCCGCCCATAGCGAAATATTCAATTATGCTTTCCATGTCAGCTATGAACCTGTTTCAAGCGCAGCACCCGGACCCGGTTGGCGATAATCTCGCCACGCACCCGGATCAGCAGAACCCAAATGTAATAAGTGGTGTAGGCGATGGCCATTAGCAATAGCGGCCATAACATCGCCGCATCAATGGACGGCCCGCCCAGTTTCATCACACTGGCGGGCTGGTGCAGGGTATTCCACCATTCGACGGAAAACTTGATGATCGGCACGTTAACGACACCGACCAGGAGCAGAATGGACGATGCCCGAACGCCGCGGCTGGGATCGTCGAACGCATTAATCAGGGCCATATAGCCCAGATACAGAAAAAACAGCACCAGCATGGAGGTCAGGCGGGCATCCCAGACCCACCAGGCCCCCCACATGGGCTTGCCCCACAAGGCCCCGGTGAACAAGGCCAAAAAGGTAAAACAGGCACCGATGGGAGCGCTGGATTTGGCCATCAGGTCGGCCAGGGGGTGTTTCCAGATCAGGCCGATGGCGGCAGATACCGCCATACCCGTATAAACGAACAATGCCATCCACGACGCCGGCACATGCACATACATCATGCGCACGCTTTCGCCCTGTTGATAATCGGCGGGCGAATTGAACAGGCCGAGATAAAGCCCGGCACCGCCAACAACAATCGTCAGCCCCGCCATCCACGGCTGCACGACGGTGGCGATCCGCAAAAAGCGGGTCGGGTTGGCGAAACGGTGAAGCATCATGGACATAATATTTGATTAATCCCCAGAAAGTGTCTTTTTAATGGCTCTTATGCGTTGGGTCCATACTCATTCGACCGACTGGCGCACGGCGGCGGCGGCGGCCCACGGACACAAGGGCAGGGCGGCCAATAAAAACCCGGCTAGAATCAGCAATTGGGCCTTTGATTCAAATCCCCCAATGACCGCATCGACGGTGCTGACCCCGAAGATCAGGACCGGAATATATAGCGGCAAAATGAGCAATGCCAACAACACCCCGCCGCGCCGCGAGCCCAGAATCAGTCCCGCCCCGACCGCCCCGATCAGGCTTAGGGACGGCGTACCGAGCGCCAGGGCCAGAATCAACATGGGGAAACCTTCGGCGGGCATGTTGAGCAATACGCCGAGCAAGGGCGCGGCGATGATCAGCGGCAAGCCGGTGGTCACCCAATGGGCGGTAATTTTGGCCAGCACGGCGATTTCCAGGGTCACCGGCGACAGCACCAGCAATTCCAGAGAGCCATCTTCATAGTCGGCCTGAAACAATCGCTCCAACGACAGCAGGGACGACAGCAGGGCCGCCACCCAGATCACCCCGGCGGCGATACGGGCGAGAATATTGGGTTCCGGGCCGACGCCGAAGGGAAACAGCACCACGGCGATGACGAAAAACATCACCACCATGATGTAATCCATGCCCTGGCGCTGGGCCAGGCGCAGGTCACGGCGGACAATGGTGATAAACCCGTTCATGAAGAATATCCTGCCAGATCAAGGTGTTGGGCGTCTGCCATGGTCAACTCCGAATGGGTCGATACCACCACCCTGCCGTTATTTGCCCGGTGCTCGGCGATCAGCTTTTCAAGGCCTTGAACAGTGTCCCTGTCCAGCGCCGTGGTCGGTTCATCGAGCAACCACAAAGGGGCCGGGGCGGCGATGATGCGGGCCAGATTGACCCGGCGCTTTTGCCCGGCGGACAATAAACGGGCCGGGATTTCCGCCAGTCTGGAAATGCCAAAGGCTTCAAGGGCTTCTGCAACCCGGTCTTGTGGGCTGCGCAAAGCGGCCCAGAACGAAATATTTTCGGCCACACTGAGCATCGGTTTGACCGCATCCAGATGGCCGACGTAGTGCAGCCGGCCATTGTGGGCTTCCGGATCGTCCCGTGTCGGCTGACCCGCCCATGTCAGCGCCCCATGGGCGGGAGCCAACAGCCCGGCCATAAGCCTGAGCAAGCTGGATTTGCCGCTGCCGTTGGGGCCGAGTAAGCCAAACACCTCGCCGCGTTCGACTGATAAGGTCAAATTCGTCACCGCACGCGCGCGCACGATGGGGTTGGGGTCCTGGACGCTCATGATCATCGCCGCCGCGCCGTCCGCCCCGTAGCCGCCCAGC
>CBFDVE010000321.1:0-3488 GCA_965613205.1 uncultured Rhodospirillaceae bacterium | reverse complement strand
GGGTCGGAATCTTCTTGTCTCCACCGCCACGCAGAAGCTTCTGCACACCCTTGATGGTGTAGCCCTGATCGTACAGCAGGTCGCGGATTTTGCGCAAAACATCAATGTCTTCCGGGCGGTAGTAACGCCGTCCGCCGCCCCGTTTCATGGGCTTGATGGCCTGGAACCTGGTTTCCCAGAAGCGCAGAACATGTTGCGGCAGATCGAGCTCGGCGGCGACCTCGCTGATGGTCCTGAACGCGGCGGCCGATTTTTTCTTGCCGCCATCCATGGAAGAGCCTGCCATGATTTAAATTATCCGGGATGTCTTTTTTCGTTGATCCGGTTTTTCAGGACTTGCGACGGGCGAAAGACCAGGACCTTGCGCGGCAATATGGGGACTTCCTCGCCAGTCTTCGGGTTACGGCCGATCCGCTGCCCTTTCTGGCGCACGGAAAAGCTGCCGAAAGAAGAAATTTTTACGGTCTCGTCATTGGCCAGGGCTTGTGAAATGTGATTGAGCACCGATTCAAGCAGTTCCGTTGACTCACTTCGCGACAGTCCGACTTCCTGATAGACGGACTCGCCCAATTGTGCTCGCGTTATGGTTCTTCCAGACATCGTATATTGCCCCACCATGCAAATGATTGATGAAGCGTATATCTACGAAATAAATCCGTCAATATCAAAGGGTTGGGTTTTTAAAAGAAAAAGCGAGCGGTTACCAGCGAAGCAAAGCCGAGCCCCAGGTGAATCCGCCGCCCATGGCTTCCAGCAAGATCAGTTGACCCGATTGAATACGGCCATCACGGACCGCTTCGTTGAGCGCCAGGGGGATCGATGCCGCCGAGGTGTTGGCGTGGCGGTCGACGGTCCCCACCACCTTGTCTTTGGCCAGGCCCAGCTTGCGCGCCGTGCCGTCCAGAATGCGCTGGTTGGCCTGGTGCGGCACCAGCCAGTCGATATCTTCCCGGCTCAGATCATTGGCGTCGAGCGCTTCGTCGACGACGGCGGCCAGATTGACCACCGCATGGCGAAATACTTGGCGCCCGGCCATGCGCAAATGGCCGACGGTCCGGGTTGTCGACGGTCCGCCATCGACATACAGAAGGTCCGTGTAGCGACCATCGGAATGCAAATGGGTCGAGAGCAACCCACGTTTCAATTCGGCCGAGGCTGCCCCGTCGCAGCTTTTCAGCACAACGGCGCCGCCGCCATCGCCAAACAGCACACAGGTCGAGCGGTCCTGCCAGTCCAGTATTCGGGAAAAGGTTTCCGCCCCGATCACCAGGACATGCCTGGCCTGACCGGCCTTGATGAAATTGTCGGCCACCGACAAGGCATAAATGAAGCCGGAACAAACGGCCTGAATATCGAAGGCGGCGCCTCCGGTTATGCCCAGGCGGCCTTGCAGTTTGGTCGCGGTCGAAGGAAATGTATTGTCCGGAGTCGCCGTCGCCAGCACGATCAAATCAACATCATTGGCTTCAATCCCGGCATGGTCGAGGGCGCGCCGGGATGCCTCACAGGCGATATCGCAGGTTGTCTGGCCTTCGGCGGCAATATGCCGTTGGCGGATGCCCGTCCGTTCAACAATCCACTGATCGGTGGTATCGACCATGGCGGCGAGTTCTTCGTTGGTCATGATCCGGTCGGGCAAATAAGAGCCGCAACCGATGATTTGCGAATGAAAGGCCATTAATCCTGGGTTACCGCCTCTTTATCCATTCCGTAATCAAGGTCGGTCATTTCTTCCTTGATCACCCCGATCAGGTCGCCCGACACCAGTTCCACAGCGACTTCAAGGGCATTGGCAAAGCCGAGCCCATCCGTGCCGCCATGGCTTTTGACACAAATGCCGTTCAACCCCAGGAACATGGCACCATTGTGCAAGCGGGGATCGAAGCGTTTTTTCAGGGCATCAAGAGCCGGTTTGGCCAAAATTGCGCCAAGTTTTGATCGTGTCGTGCTGAGCAGCGCCTCTTTCAGGAAGGCGCCGATCATTTTGGCCGTGCCTTCGGCCGATTTGAGCGCGATATTGCCGGTAAATCCGTCGGTCACGACCACATCAACGGTTCCCTTGGCGATATCATCACCTTCAACGAAACCATGAAAATGAATCGGTAAGTCTATGTTTTGTAAGATATTAAAGGCTTGCTGTACTGATTCATGGCCCTTCAGCTCTTCCCTGCCCACATTGAGAATGCCGATCGAGGGTTTTTCGACGCCAAAATTCGTGCGCGCGAACACTTCGCCCATAACCGCGAACTGAACCAGGTTGTCGGCGTCGCAAATGACATTGGCCCCGAGGTCCAGGATCATACATTCGCCATTCAGGGTGGGGAAGTTCTTGGCGATAGCCGGGCGACTGATACCGGGCAGTGTTTTGAGCACGAATTTGGCCATCGCCATCAGCGCACCGGTGTTGCCGGCCGAGACAATACCGGCGGCTTCGCCGTCATTGACCGCATTGATGGCCAAGCGCATACTTGAATGACGGCCCGACCGCAGTGCCACTCCGGCTTTTTCGTCGTTGCTGACGACATCTTCCGTATGCCTGATCTGGCACACCGGTTTCAATTGTTTGTATTTGTCGAGCAGCGGGGCCAGTTGCCGTTCATCGCCGAACAGCAGAAAATCCACCTGGGGCAATTTTTCAAAAGCCAGCGCCACCCCTTCAACGACCATGTCGGGGGCGCTGTCACCGCCCATGGCATCAAGGGAAAGCGTTGTGTGCTTGCTCACAGAAGTTTCCCCATATGATAAACCGGATCGAATTGATCAGGCTGCGTCGCTGGCTTCTATTACATCGCGGCCATTGTATTGACCACAGGAGGCACAGACATGATGCGGGCGCTTCAACTCACCACAGGCAGGACATTCGTCATAGGTGTTCGCCTTCAGGGCGTCGTGCGAACGCCGCATGTTGCGGCGCGACTTTGAAATCTTCTTCTTGGGAACGGCCATAGTAATAAATCTCTTCGATCAGAATAGCGGTATAGGAAGCGCTGGTTATTATACAAGATTTGCACCAAGAGCAAGAAGCTTCGAGTGCTTATTTCAGTTTCTTTTTCAGCCCTTGCAAAACCGCGAAGGGATTTTCCCTGTTCTCGACTTCCTGGGTTTCAATCATCTGCACTTTATCTTCCATTGCAGCGCTGTCAAGGCGGGGGAACGGATCGATTTCAATGGCCAGTTGTTGACTTGCCACTTCGCCCAGATCAATCCCTCCATCGACCAGTAAATCCGGCTGATCGGGTAAATTTTTGACCTGCCCACCGGTACTCAGAAAACCTTCCTCATCGGGCTCACCGGAGTCGTTCCGTGGGCCCTTGATAGCATCGGTGAATGTCCTCTCTATGGCTATATCTAGGTCGGTGATCACCGGTTTCAAGGTGACCACGCAGGATTGGGTGATTTTGGCCTTGAGCCGCCCTTGCAACAGCAGCCGCTTTTTGTGGCCCGGCAGCAGCGTAAAACCGGCGCTCAAATGGTCCAGCGAAACCAGG
>CBFDVE010000320.1:0-3491 GCA_965613205.1 uncultured Rhodospirillaceae bacterium | reverse complement strand
CGGCTCCGGCAAGGATGTCGTGGCCCGGGCCTTGCACGATATCGGGCAAAGGGGGCAAAGGGGGCAAAAAAAGAACGGGGCGGGCAAACCGGGCCCGTTCGTGGCCCTGAATTGCGGCGCATTGCCCAAGGAAATCATTGAATCCGAACTGTTCGGCCATGAGGCGGGCGCTTTTACCGGGGCGCAAAAACGCCGGATCGGCAAGATCGAGCACGCCAATGGCGGCACCTTGTTTCTCGATGAAATCTGCGAGCTGGCCCCGGACTTGCAATCGAAGCTGCTGCGTTTTGTGCAAACCAGCAGTTTTCAGAAAGTCGGCGGATCGGAAACAGAAACGGTCGATATTCGCATTGTTTGTGCGACCAACCGGGATCCCGTGGCCGAAGTGGCGGCCGGGCGATTCCGCGAAGATCTGTTTTATCGCCTGCACGTTATTCCGTTGGATTTGCCACCATTGAGCGAGCGCGAGGGCGATGTGCTGGCCATCGCGCGCAGTTTTCTGGCCGACTACAGCGCCGAAGAAAATAAGGCGTTCACTCGTTTCACGCCCCAGGTCGAGGCCGTTCTGCTGGCCTATAACTGGCCCGGAAATATCCGCCAATTGCAAAACGTGGTGCGCAATATGGTGGTGCTCAACGAGGGCGAGGACATCACCGACGAGATGTTGCCGACGCCCCTGGACGGTCTGGTCGGTGCGGTTCCTTCCCCCCGTGCGGAAGATAGTATGCCGGCGACGACCCCGGTTGCGGCAACGGACGCGCAACCGGTTATCCGACCATTGTTCCAGGTCGAGCGGGAAGCCATCGAACAGGCCATTGGATACTATCGCGGCAATGTGCCCAAGGCGGCGGCCAGCCTGGGTGTCAGCGCATCGACCCTGTATCGTAAACGGGCCGCGTGGAAATCGGTCGACGGCGACACTCAGGGCTCCTGAGGCGGCGTTCGTTCATCGACAAATGCGCACAGGGCGTCAATCGCCGGTTCCAGTCGCTTTGAAATCCCGGCGATCTGGAGGGCGGCCAATTCAGTATTGCCGTCCCGACAGGCAAGTTCCAACGCGTAAGCCTTGTCGGCAATACCGATCAATCCACAGGTCAGGCTCAGGCTTTTCAGGGAATGAGCGTGCAGAACACACGCGGTCATGTCGGGCTCATGGGGCAGGTTGGACAGATCGTCCAGTTTGGCCCTGATATCGCCAATAAAATGCCTGATCAGATCACCCGCCGCCGCCCCGGTATCGTCGAGCAACTGCTGCACGACGATTAAATCCAGATCAATCGTCATATGAAATTAAACAATCAAAAGGCACATCGGCCAATTTTTCGCGACCGTTCAGAAATGTCAACTCGATGATGCAGGCGGTTCCGGCGACTTCGGCACCGACCTTGCGGAACAATTCAATCGAGGCCGACAAGGTGCCGCCGGTGGCCAGCAGGTCATCAAGGATCACCACCCGTTGTCCCGGTGCCACGGCGTCTTGCTGAATTTCTACCGTGTCGGTGCCATATTCCAGATCATACTGGTGGCAAACGGTGGCGCCGGGAAGCTTGCCCTGTTTGCGAACCATGGTGAACCCGCAGCCCAGTTTCAGGGCCAGCGGGGCGGCGACAAGAAAACCGCGGGATTCAATACCGGCCAGGACATCGGGCTGATGGCGGCTGATGATTTTGGCCAATCGGCCCATGGCGACCTGCCAGGCATCGGCATGGGCCAGCAGGGTGGAAATGTCATAAAACAAAATGCCAGGTTTGGGGAAATCAGGAATGGCCCGAATGTGGTCTTTGATATCCATGGCGATCTTCAGTCCTGCCTGTTGAATGGGTCTCGACGGGGCCGAAAAAAGCCACGACCGGATTCTGCCCGTCGCCTGATAATGACCCCAGTCCGGGACCCGGACAACTAATAACCGGTTTTATTTGCGAAACCCCATTGGCAACGTATAATTCACTGATAAAATCAAGATGCGGTCTGTTCAGGGGAATCCGGTAAATGACGAAAAAAACACTGACACAAGATGATGTCGCCCGACTTCTCGACGATCCATCGACGGAACGGCGCGTCGACACGGCGCTGAAAATGGCGCAGGGCTTCAACGAAGAGAATCTGAGCGATAACGAACGCGAAATGGCGCAAGATATCTTCCGTTTGATGGTCAAGGATGCCGAAGTCCGGGTGCGCGAAGCTCTGGCCCAGACTTTGAAGGAAAATCCAGTCCTTCCTCATGATATTGCCCTGGCTCTGGCCAACGATGTGGTCTCAGTGGCGCTGCCGATTTTGCGATTTTCAGAGGTCTTGACCGATGGTGACCTGATTGAAATTGTCAAAAGTCAGGAAGTTTCCCGCCAGGTCGCAGTTGCCGGGCGAAAACGGGTCTCCGAACGGGTCTCCTCGGTGCTGGTCGAAACGGAAAATGAAGATGTCGTGTTCAGCCTGGTCGATAACCAGGGGGCGGATATTTCCGAGAGTGATCTGGGCAAAGTGGTTGATGTTTTCGGCGAGCAGGAAAAATTCGGTAACGCCATGGTCTTGCGCCCGAAACTGCCGGTGACCATCGCCGAGCGACTGGTTACCCTGGTCTCTGAAAATATGCGGATCGAACTGGCCAAACGCCACGAACTGGGCAACACCCTGGCCGCCGACCTGATCCTGCAAATACGGGAACGGGCGATTATCGGCCTGTCCGAAGAAGGTGATGAAGATGATCTGGAACTGCTGATTTCCCAACTGCATGAAAACGGCAGGCTGACGCCGACGATCATCCTGCGCGCCCTGTGCCTGGGGGATGTGGAATTTTTCGAAACCGCCATCGCCGAACTTTCCGCAGTGCCGATCAGGAATGTCCGTATTTTGATTCACGATACGGGTGAGTTGGGATTGCGTGCGGTGTTTAAGCAAGCGGGCCTGCCAGGCAATTATTTTCCGGCGGCGCGGGCCGCCATCGATGTCGCCGCCGAAACTGAATATGACGGTGGTGAGGATGACCGGGCGAGGTATTCAAGGCGCATGATCGAGCGCATTCTGACCCAGTATGAACATCACGGTATAGAGTTTGAAACCAGCGATATCAGTTACCTGCTGACGAAGCTGGAAGAATTGCCGCCCGGCACTCTGAAAATGTCTTAGATCAGAGCCTCGACAACTCTTTCCAGGTGGCATAGTTGTCGCGGAATTTTTCCAGCGAGCGCCAGATGCGCCTGAAGTCGGCATCGGCATTTGATTGTTCCTCCTGAACGTCGGTCCAGGCCGTTTTCAGGGCCGACAGGATCGATTGCGGCCAGCGACTGATCTTGACGCCTTTCGCGGTCAATTCCCGCAACGCTTCGTATTGCATGGCTTCGCCCTGGGCCAGCCCCTGGCGCACGTTGTCGCCACAGACAGCTTCAATCTGCGATTGCCGCGATGTCGACAGGGCGTCCCACTTGTCTTTGTTGATGATCAGGTTGTGTAATGCGGCGGGCCGTTGCCAGCCGGGGAAATAGTAGTGGCTGGCG
>CBFDVE010000319.1:0-3509 GCA_965613205.1 uncultured Rhodospirillaceae bacterium | reverse complement strand
ATTTGCGCGCGGCGACAAAGCTGTTCAAGGCCGCCGGCTGGTCGGTCAAGGACCGTAAACTCGTCAATGACAAGACCGGCCGGCAGATGACCGCGAGTTTCCTCCTTGTCTCGCCGCAGTTCGAGCGGATCGTGCAACCCTATTCGCGCAACCTGGAGCGCCTCGGCATCAAGGTCTCGCTGCGCGTGGTCGACCCGCCGCAATATTCACGCCGGCTCGACTCCTTCGACTTCGACCATCAGGCCAAGGACACCCGTTACCCGTCCGTATACCTTGTGGTCAGGCAGCAGGCCTATTTCTTTTTCAATGGCGTTGGCGATCAGGCTCAAACCGTGTGTTCTCCGACCCTGTATTCTTGCGACGGATGGCGTATCGCGAGATCAGATACTACCGGCCAGACTTTAAGGTTCTGTTACTCGGTAAACCCATAATTCATTTGCCGACCAACAAAAATCTAAACGGGGTTAACAAATGTTAATTTTTATGGTTAAAATGTCGAATCATCAATGACTTTGAAGGTGCCTCCATGCGGGTACTTCTCGTGGAAGACGATCCGGCGACAGCCCAAAGCCTGCAATTGATGCTGGAAAAAGAGGGCATGGTTGTCGATGCCACCGATCTGGGTGAAGATGGGCTGGAAATCGGCAAGCTGTACGATTACGACATTATCCTGCTTGATCTGATGCTGCCTGATATCGACGGCATCGAAGTCCTGCGGCGCTTGCGTGATGCCCGGGTCGATACGCCGGTGCTGATTTTGTCCGGATTGACGGAAGCCGAAAACAAGGTCAAGGGTCTGGGCTCGGGAGCGGATGATTATTTGACCAAACCCTTTGACAAGGCCGAATTGATGGCCCGCATCCAGGCCATCGTGCGGCGTTCGAAAGGCCATTCCCAGTCGATCATCAAAACCGGCAGGATGGCGGTCAACCTGGATGCCCATACGGTCGAAGTCGATGGATCACCCATTCATCTGACCGGCAAGGAATACGGCATTCTGGAATTGCTTTCCCTGCGCAAGGGAACCACGCTGACCAAGGAAATGTTCCTCAATCATCTGTATGGTGGCATGGACGAACCGGAACTGAAGATCATTGATGTGTTCATTTGCAAACTGCGCAAGAAGCTCAACAATGCCACCAATGGGCAAAACTATATCGAGACGATCTGGGGCCGGGGCTATGTTTTGCGGGATTCAGAACCTTCGCAAGAAGAAGCCAAGGCCGCCAGCGGCTAGAGTCTTTATTCCGTGGTGAACGTCACATCCGAACTGGACAGACAGTAAACACCCCGGAAGCCCTTGATCGGCTTGAATTTATCGGTAATGCCGAGAACCGTTTCGGCACCGCCCAGGAACAGCACTCCATCTTCAGGCATCAGGCGGCTAATCTGTTCAAGCACTCGGCCCTTGGTTTCCTGATCGAAATAGATCAGCACGTTGCGGCAAAACACGATGTCAAATCCGCCTAGCGGTTTCAGGTCGTCGAGCAGGTTATAGAACTTGTATTCGATCAAGGCTTGCAGGGCCGGGTCGATCTGCCACATATCATCCTGCTTCTTGAAATATTTCAACAGCAACTGGATGGGCAGGCCACGTTGCACTTCAAACTGTGAATAGGTGCCGGACTTGGCCTTTTCAAGAATATCGAGAGAAATATCGGTTGCGACAATCTGCGTGCGCCAGCCGCTTAATTTTGCCGCCTGTTCTTTCAGGGTCATGGCCAGGGTATAGGGCTCCTGCCCACTGGAGGCGGCGGCGCACCAGATGCGTACTGATTTTTTGACCGCCCGCCCGGCCATGATAGAGGGCAGAACATGGTCGCGGAATAAATCAAAAGGTCTGATATCGCGGAAGAAAAACGATTCATTCGTCGTCATCGCCTCGGTGACACTGGTCACCAGGGCGGCATCGCTACGGCTCTTCATGATATCGACCAGGTCTTCGAGCCCCTTCAGACCGCGTTTTCTGGCCACCGGCAACAACCGGCTTTCAAGCAGATACGATTTGTCCTCGGTGAGCACGAGCCCGGACTGCGCTTTAACAAGCTTGGACAGAAATTCGAAATCACCCGGCCTCATTTACCTGCCCTTACTGATAAAATTCTCAACATGTGAAGCCAACTCACCAAGCGGCAGGACGGCGCTGCAAATATTATCCATGGCAACGGCTCCCGGCATCCCCCAAACGACACTGGTGGTTTCGTCCTGGGCGATGACGGTTCCGCCACTGTTGACCACTTCGACACAACCCTTGTGACCATCGGCACCCATGCCAGTCAAAATAACGGTGATTATTTTGCCGCCAAATATGTTAACGATGCTTCGAAGCATCGGGTCCACCGCCGGTCTACAGAAATTTTCCTGTGGCCCCTGGTTCAATTCAATGACCAGGCTATCGCCTTTCTTGACGACCTGCATATGATTGTCCCCCGGTGCCAGATAGATGACGCCGGATCTCAGTTCCTCGCCATCGACACCTTCCCGACAGTCCCATTCGGTCATCTTGGTAATGTGCTGGGCCATAATGGTGGTAAACGTCGGCGGCATGTGTTGGGTCAAGACAACCGGCAAATTGATCGATGGACTTAAGCCCTTGAAAAATTCAAGCAATGCCTGTGGCCCGCCAGTAGAACTGCCGACCGCCAGTATTTTCGGCGGCAACAGGCCCGGCTTGCGCAAGGTGAAATCTTTTGCAGCGGGCTTTACGATGGCCGGCGCCGCGGCCACCCCGGCCTTGCGTTCCGGGCTTGGCGAGGGCCGGATTTTCGATCGCCGGGCAATTCCAAGCGCCTTGACCTTTTCCACCAGTTCACGGCGAAACCCGCCTTCGGCATGAATATCGACGGTCGATGTGGGCTTCGGCAGATAATCAGACGCACCAGCCTCCAGCGCCTGAATACTGATATTGGCGTTGCGCAGGGACAATGTGGAGGAAATAACAATTTTGACAGAAGGATCGATTTCCAGCAACAAGGGCAAGGCCGTCAGGCCGTCCATAACCGGCATTTCGATATCCAGGACGACCACGTCCACGTCATAACGGTCCAGGTTGGACACCGCCAACTTGCCATTGCCGACCGATGCGACAATCTGAATTTCCTTGTCCGCCTCCAAAATCCTTGTCGTCAGCCCCCGGATGACGGCCGAATCATCGACGATCATCACCCGGATCGGATTGGTCGAACTGATAGCCTCGGTAGCTGGCACGATAAAATCCGTCCCTTCGATAAATTAGATCGCCCCGACGATTTAAAGCAAACCGACCTGGGAGAATTTTGCTTGAATTATTTCACTGTCGAAGGGCTTCATAATGTATTCGTTGGCGCCGGCTTCGATGGCTTCTTGAATATGTTTTATATCGTTTTCCGTAGTGCAGAAAATGACAATCGGCGCATCGCCGCCCGGCAGCACGCGCAATTCCTTCAGGAATTCGATGCCGCTCATGACCGGCATGTTCCAGTCGAGCAGCACGGCGTCGGGCATGGATTTTTTACAGGCGTTCAGCGCTT
>CBFDVE010000318.1:0-3544 GCA_965613205.1 uncultured Rhodospirillaceae bacterium | reverse complement strand
GGCCCGTCCTCTGCTCAAGGGCCGGGCCCGTTCGATTATTTTCCTGGCCGTCGTCGGTCTGGCGACTGTGGCGGTAACCGGCCTGTTCGCGACCAGCGACGTCACCGTCAAGTTGCTGCCGTTTGACAATAAGTCCGAGCTTCAGGTTGTCGTCGATCTGCCCGAAGGCGCCAATCTGTACCTGTGTCCGCAGACCCTGTTCAAGTTCCACCCGGATTACGACAGGGTTCTGGGCGATATCCTGGCCGCCGACCCCCAGGGGCGGATTGTCATTATTTCCGGGCGTTACGCCAACAAGCAACGACTGCTGACCGAGCGTTTTGCCAAGGCGTTCCCCGATCAGGTGGACAGGGTGCTGTTCGTGCCCCGCATGAACCTGGAACAATTCATGCAACTGATCCTGATCGCCGATGTCATTCTGGATCCGATGTTTTTCGGTGGCGGCAATTCTTCCGCCGAGGCCATTTCCGCCGGGGCCCCCATTGTCACCCTGGCCGGGGCCTATCTGCGCGACCGGGTCACCTACGCCTTTTACAAAACCATGGGCTTCGAAGACCTGATCGCCAGCGATGCTGATGACTACGTTCAACTGGCCGTGCGCCTGGCCAACGATGCGCCCTTCCGCAGGGAAATGGTCGATAAACTGAACGCTTGTTCCGACCGGTTTTTTGCCAACATGGAGACCGTGCGCGAGCTGGAAAGTTTCTTCGCCGCCGCCATTGAAGCCCGCCGCGACAACCAACCCCCGATTACATGGAGAGCGTGAAATGGATTTAAATATTGCGCTCTGCCGAGGATAAATTTAACGTCCAGTTGATCTTGACTAGACTCTGAAATGTTGACATCACCATGACACGTTTTAGCGGATGGAATGTCCTGTGGAACGGCCTGACCGGCCAGCGGGGCTGGCAGCGCCAGTGGCGCGATCCGGTGGCGAAAGCGGACTACGATGTTATCATCGTCGGCGGGGGATTGCACGGCCTGGCGACGGCCTATTATCTGGCTAAAAATCACGGGCTTAAGAATATCGCGGTGGTCGAAAAGGGCTGGTTGGGTGGCGGTAATGCCGGTCGCAACACCACCATTGTGCGCTCCAACTACATGATGCCCGGCAATCGGCAGCTCTATGAACATTCCCTCAAACTGTGGGAAGAACTGAGCCATGATCTCAATTATAACGTGATGTTTTCCCAGCGCAATCATGTCACTCTGCTGCACAGTCCGACCGCCATCGATGCCGCCGCCCGGCGCTACAATACTATGCGGTTGACCGGCTCCGATGGCGAACTATGGAGCCTGGATCAACTCAAGGAAAACATCCCGCACCTGAATTACGGGCCGGACAGCCGCTTCCGCATTTTCGGCGCGGCGGTACAAAAGCGGGCCGGCACGGCGCGCCATGATGCGGTGGCCTGGGCCTACGCCCGCGCCGCCGATCAATACGGCGTCGATATTTTGCAAAACTGTGAAGTCACCGGGGTCACCCGTGACGGTGGCCGGGTCGTTGGCGTTGAAACGTCGCGCGGTTTTGTCGGGGCCAAGAAAATCGGCTTCGCGGTGGCCGGCAACACGTCGCGTTTGTGGAACATGGCCGGGCTCGGCACCCTGCCCATAGAATCCCACAAGCTACAGGCGTTTGTCACCGAACCGATCAAACCCTTGCTCGATCAGGTCGTGGTGTTCGGCGTTGGTGGGGCGCATTTCTACATTTCCCAGTCCGACAAGGGCGGCATGGTGTTTGGCGGCGATCTGGACTGGTACAAGTCTTATGCCCAGCGCGGCAATCTGCCCATTGTCCAGGACGTGGCCGAATGCGCCACCTCGATCCTGCCGTGCCTGGGTCGTTTGCGGCTGCTCAGGCACTGGTCCGGGGTGGTCGATATGTCGATGGATGGCTCAAGCTTTATTTGTAAAACGCCCTTGGATAACCTGTATCTCAACGGCGGCTGGAATTACGGCGGCTTCAAGGCCTCGCCTGGCTCGGGCTGGTTCTTCGCCGACCTGATCGCCAACGACCGGCCCGACCCGGTCATTGCCAATCACGATCTCGGACGCTTCGAGCGGGGCTTTAACATGGACGAGCGCGGTGCCGGTCCAGACCCGAAACTGCACGGATAGGGAGGAACCAGAAAAAATGATTCGTATCCTTTGTCCTTTTTGCGGTGAGCGCGACCATTCGGAATTCACCTATGGCGGCGATGGCGGGGTCACCTATCCGGCCCTCGACGCCCCGGCGGAGGACTGGCTGAAGGCGGTGTTTGAGCGCGAAAATATACGCGGTCGGCAGTTTGAAACCTGGCACCATGTCAGCGGCTGCCGCATGTGGTTGCTGGTCGAAAGAGATACCATGAGTCACGAAATTCACTCCGTTCGGGTCGCCCATGACGGCCAGCGGCGGGCTCTGGAAGGCGATACATGACCGCCCGTCGCCTTTCCACCGGGGGTAAAATCGACCGCGCTCGTACCCTGCGGTTCGATTGGGACGGACGCGGTCTGACCGGTCACCCCGGCGATACCCTGGCTTCCGCCCTGATGGCCAATGGCGAGCGGGTGATCGGGCGCAGTTTCAAGTATCACCGTCCACGCGGCATCATGTCGGCGGGGGTCGAGGAGTCCGGCGCTTTGGTCACGCTTGGCGATGGCGACCGCCGCGATCCCAATGTCAAGGCGACGACCCAGCAGTTGTTCGACGGGCTTCGTGCCTTTGGTCAGAACGCCTGGCCCAGCGTGCGCTTCGATATGGCGGCGGTTTCGGGCCTGTTCGAACGCTTTTTCGCCGCCGGTTTCTATTACAAGACGTTCATGGGTGTGCCCCTGTTCGAATGGGGCAGCGGCACTGGTATGTGGATGCAATATGAAAAAATCATCCGCCGCGCCGCCGGTATGGGCGAGGCCTCCCGCGCCCCCGATCCCGACACCTATGAACACGGCCACGCCTTTTGCGATGTGCTGATCGTCGGCTCCGGCCCGGCCGGATTATCGGCCACCCTGGCGGTCGCCCGGTCGGGGCTGGACGTTATTCTGGTCGAACAGGATTTCCTGTTGGGCGGCGATCTGCTCAATCAGTCGGGCGACCAGACCGAGCGAAAACGCCGAGACATGATCGCCGCCATCGAAGATGCCGGGGCGCGCATCATGACCCGGACAACGGCGTTCGGACTGTACGATCACGGGGTGGCGGGATTACTCGAACGGGTCACCGATCACTTGGGCAATGCCGATGAACATTTGCCGCGTCAGCGGTTCTGGACGGTGCGCACGAAACGCACCATTGTCGCCACCGGGGCTTTGGAGCGCCATGTGGCCTTCGGCAACAACGACCGGCCCGGTGTGATGACGGCGGCGGCGGCGGCGGCCTATCTTAACCGCTACGGCATTTTGCCCGGCCATAACATCATCGTCGCCACCAACAACGATTCCGGCTACGGCCCGGCGGTTGATCTGGCCCGGGCCGGGGCCGATGTCACTGTGATTGACGCCCGCGCAGCACTCGGTGACAGCCTGGTCGATCTGGCGAGCGCCCATAACATCACCTTGCGACCGG
>CBFDVE010000317.1:0-3546 GCA_965613205.1 uncultured Rhodospirillaceae bacterium | reverse complement strand
ACGTCCTATGACGCTTCCTTTTTCTGGCGCACGCCCCGGCGCACATCAATAACGGAGACTTCGCTTCCCGAAGCCGTGTCCGCGGCGGAGCCGCTCTTGATATCAATAGTGCGGGTCTGGCTTTTCGCTTCGGGGCGGACCAGGTCAATGTGCAGCAGGCCGTTATCCTGGCTTGCACCCCTGATTTCTATGCCTTCGGCAAGCACAAAACTGCGCTGAAACTGCCGGGCGGCGATGCCGCGATGCAAATAGATCCGTTTCGCGCCGTCATCGTGGTGGCGTCCGCGGATGATCAGTTGATTGTCTTCCGTCGATACGCTCAAGTCATCCATGCTGAACCCGGCGACGGCGATGGTGATGCGCATCTTGTTTTCGCCGGTTTGCTCGATGTTGTAGGGCGGATATCCTTCCGCCGAGGCTTTCGAAGCCTGATCGAGAATCCTCTCGAAGTGTTCAAAACCCAGTAACAAAGGGCTGTTAAACCCGGACAGGCGTGGCATGGGCGATCTCCTCATGAAGTGTGAGCGAGCATTGCCGAAGGTGCGGCCCGTAGATTTTGGCACCGCCATCGACACCGGCAAAATTGGTCCGAATGGTCCAAATGTCAAGCAAACCGTTTCAATCACAGCCGCTTGGTATAAAATAGTGGCGTGGATTCGTAACTCTGGACCCGGATGTCATGACCCAAAACGGCAAAAGACCCAGTGCCCGAATTGCCGAAAAGGGTACCGTCGAACAAAACGCTGCAAACAAGAAGGAAGTGCAGCGCTTCATGGGTGTATTCGCCGACCGACTTGATAAATTCAACAGCAGCGTCAGGGTTCTCGAGGTCAAAGGCCTTGATCTGCAGTTTCGGGATTATCTTGAATTTCAATCCCTGACCACGGAATTGCTGACTTTTCTGATCATCATCGAAAAAAAATTGCAGGGCCTGGACCAAAACTCCCAGGGCGACCTGATCGAAAGATTTGATGATCTTGTCATCGCCATCTGGTCTATTTTGCTGAAGGGTGCTTTAAGTTTTTTCGTCGTCATTTCGGAAGATCGATACCTGCCGCTGGGCTCGCGCGAAGTGTTCATGCGTGAATTGCGCACCTTAAACGAGGCCCAGGCGAAGCTGTCGGCCAGCCCTTACAGGGAAAAAGTACCCGAAGAAATTGCCAGCCAACTGGTCACGGCGGAACGCATACTTGTCGAGGTGATTGAAAAAGCGCCGAGCTTGCTGGAACTTTGAAGCAAAAAAAAGCCGGCCCACTAGGGGCCGGCGAGTTTAACAGGGGATGTCGGAGGAGCGCTTGAAAGCGCGGGGGAGGAGGGGAACCTCCGACATGAGTATAAAACCACATCGCCCGGTTGGGTGCTGTGACGAACGTCACAGGGGGCAATATTATTTTTGCCGCCAAACTTTTCAAATCTCTCGGGTATTGTCGTCGAAGGAAAACAGGTAGATCAGTATGGTCGCAAAGAAAATGCTCATCCTCATTCCCGCCTATAACGAGGCCGGGACCATCGAACAAGCCATCGGCAACGTGCGCGCCTGTTTTCAATCCTATCGCGACCATGGCGTGGAGCCGGAAATTCTAATCATCGATGACGGGTCAGGCGACGACACTGCCGCGCTGGCGGAAAAAGCCGGGGCCGACAAGGTGATCCGCAACCCGCGCAACATGAAGCTGGGGGCGACCGTGTGGCGGGGCATGGTTTATGGGCGGGATGCCGGATACGATATTCTGATTAAAATCGATGCGGATTTACAACACTCGCCGCAGGATATTTGCGCCCTGATCGGGCCGATCCTGGAAGGTCGGGCCAACATCGTCTATGGCAATCGGCTGGAACGGATCAGCTATGCCATGCCCTTGGTGCGGCGCACGGGCAACAAGGTTTTCACCTAGTTGATGAACGCCCTGACCAACTGGAACATCCTCGACAGCCAGCCGGGTATCCTGGCCGTTGACAAAAATTATCTGAAAGTGGCCTATCTGCCAGGCAGTTACAATTACACCCAGCAATTGCTGCTCGATGGCTATCACAAGGGCATGATGTTCGATCAGGTATCCGTCGATTTCAAACTGCGGAAAAAGGGCAGTTCCTTCGTCGGCTTGTCTTATCCGTTTCGGGTGCTGCCGCAAATTATCATGGTTCTGGTCGGCATCCGTCCCTTCGCCATCTTCGGCCCTATCGCGGCTTTGTTCCTGGGCATGGCCCTGATCGATTCGATGATCGAGATTTCCCTGTGGGTATCGATGGATACGGAAAAACCGATCATGAACGTCAACTTCGTGCTGGGCACCAGATTGACCGGAATGCAGGCGCTGTTTTTTGGCCTGTTGGCGGAATTGATCGTGCGCTCGAATCGTTAATAGCTCTGGTTACTTTTTCTTTTCGCAGACAAACCGGCCCGGATCGTTTGTCTTTGTGACAATGAAATAGTCTCTGGGCCTGTCGGCGCAGGCCGTGTTTCCGGTCAATTCCAGAATTATTTTCCCCAGTGCCGGATTGGTGTCATCCAGGGGCCAGATGATATCGCTTTGTCGCAGGATGGCTTTCGCCCTGGCATCGGAAACGGGCGTATTTTCATAGGCCAACCCGGTCTTGCGAATTTGCAAGGTTTTAATATTGAAGGGCCGCAAGGGACGGTCCGGGTCGATGGCAAGGGTGTAATAGCGGGCCGGAAGCATGTCGAAGGCGATTTCACCATCGTATATCATCATCACGTTGAGGCGCTTTTGGGTTTTACCGGGGAGCAGGGAAATGAGCGCCGGAAGCTGGTTGCGAACCCGATACACCCGGCCCGCCAGATAGGGCTCGTCCGTGCGCCGGTAGGTTTCGACCAGGGAAGTGTTGGCCTGCCGGACCGCCAACGTGCCGAGCAGGGTGATCGCCGCGAGCAGCACCACCGGCACCGCTTTTTCCAGCTTGCTGCCGATCAGCCAGGTTTCCACCGCCCCGGCCGCCGCCGTTAACCCCAACAGCAAACCGATCAGATGAAGGGATCGGATCGGCACCCGGATGTAGCGCTGCAACGAAGACAGATAATCATTGAACCCGCCCGCACAGACCAGATAATTCCAGTACAGGGCGAGCAAGTACAAACTCAGAAACACGACCACGGCAACCACCGGCAGACGCCATTTCGGGGTGCGGATTGCCCATAAAAGAGACAGCACGGCGACGACGGTCAAAGGGGCTTTGTAGTCGGTCAGATATGCGTAGACTGCCAGGGAATAGTCGCTGCCCAGTTGTGCCGCCTGGTCCGAGCCGATCATCGCCAGTGAACCGGGTTTCAGTAACTGCAAAATGGATGTGGTGCACTGGCCAGCGGTTTTTATGGCCGCCCAACTGACGTAAGTGGCGACAAACGGCAGCGACATCAGTGCGGTGAGAGCCGACCCTGTGATTAGCCGCTTGCTGCCTTTAGCCAATAATTCGCGATAGATGAGAACGCCGCCAATCAACACCAGAGACGGCAGGAACACGATCATGGTTGACCTGATCAGATATCCAAATGCCATGATCAGGCCCAGGTTCAGGGCCAGGTTGAGG
>CBFDVE010000316.1:0-3549 GCA_965613205.1 uncultured Rhodospirillaceae bacterium | reverse complement strand
CTCTTTTGTTGGTCGCCGCGATGACTGATGCGGGCGGTATTTCGATCGATTTGCGGCACGCGGGACCAATCCCGCTCGATGTCCGATTTTCCTGTGCCGCTGGCGAATTGCTGGCCCTGGTCGGCCCCTCGGGCAGCGGAAAATCGACGGTGCTGAGGGCCATCGCCGGATTGTTCAGGCCCGATCAGGGCAGTGTCACCTGCAATGGTGATGTGTGGTTCGACAGTACCAAGGGCATCCATGTGGTGCCGCGCCAGCGCCGCATCGGCTTCGTGTTTCAGAATTTCGGCCTGTTTCCTCATTTGTCGGCGCTGCAAAACGTCATGGAAGGGCTGCTCCATGTGGCGGCGGCGGGGCGTCGTCAGCGGGGCGAGGAATTGTTGAAACGGGTACATTTATCGGGCCTGGAAAATCGTCGGCCAAACCAGTTGTCCGGCGGCCAGCAGCAGCGGGTGGCGGTGGCCCGTGCCCTGGCGCGGGACCCGAAAGTATTGCTGCTCGATGAACCCTTTTCCGCCGTCGATAAGGTAACCCGGCAACGACTTTACAAGGAACTGATGGATTTGCGATTGCAACTGGATATGCCGGTCATACTGGTCACCCACGATCTGGATGAAGCGATCTTGCTGGCCGACCGGCTGTGCATTTTGCATCATGGCAAGTCCCTGCAAAGCGGCCCGCCGTTTGATGTCATGGCCAGGCCGGCGAGTAGCGAAGTGGCCCGACTGGTCGATCAGAAGAACATTTTCAAAGGCACCATTGCCGATCATGATCTAGCCACCGATCAAACCATATTTACCTGGGGCGGGCTGACGCTCTCGGCCCGTCATCGGCCCGAACTGGACGTGGGAAAAAGCCTGGCGTGGATGATCCCAACCGCCGATGTGCGTCTGCACAGCAAGGACAATCCTCCCTCGGAAAGACAGGAAAACACCGTCAGCGGCAGTATTGCCGAGATCACCCGTCTGGGCGATCAGGCCAGCATCGCCTTGAGTGTCGATCAGGCACCGGACCTGCCCCTGTCTTTGTCGATCCGCATGTCTTATGTAAATCGACACCATTTGAAAACCGGCGACGGCGTCACCGTTTCCCTGAGCCCGGCTGGTATCCATTTGATGGAATAAGGTTGATGACCGCACCCCTTCGCCAGCTCCTTCGTGCCGCTTATCTGCCCGACGAGGCCGCCGCCGTCTCTCGCCTGGCCAAAGAAACCGGACTGGATGGCAAGGCGCGGGACCACATCGTTTCCGTCGCCAGCGACCTGGTGGCTGATCTTCGAAGCGGTGGTCAGGTCGGCTTGATGGAAACATTTCTGGCCGAATATGGCTTGTCCAGCATGGAAGGGGTGGCCCTGATGTGTTTGGCCGAGGCCCTGTTGCGGGTGCCCGACGACATCACCATCGATGCCCTGATCCGCGACAAGATCGCCCCCTCTGACTGGGCCGGGCACCGGGGAGGGTCGGAATCCCTGCTGGTCAATGCCTCGACCTGGGCCTTGATGCTGACCGGCAAGGTCATTGGCGGCAGCGGGGCGACGGCCTGGGATATCAGGGAAAATCTGCTATCCCTGGTGCGCCGGGCCGGTGAACCGGTGATAAGAACGGCGGTGACCCAGGCGATGAAAATTCTCGGTCATCAGTTCGTGCTCGGTCGAGACATCGACGAAGCGATGATGCGGGCCGAAGGCATGATCGATCAGGGCTACACCTATTCCTACGATATGCTGGGCGAGGCGGCGCGCACGGCGAGCGATGCCCGGCGCTATTTCATGGCCTATTGCCAGGCCATCATGGCCATATCCGGGCAATGCAAATCGCATTTGATTTACCACAATTCCGGCATTTCGGTGAAACTGTCGGCCCTGCATCCACGCTATGAATTGGCCCAGCGAAACCGGGTTCTGGCGGAACTGGTGCCGCGCGTCGGGTCGCTGGCGCTGATCGCCAGGAATGCGGGAATGGGCTTCACTATCGACGCCGAGGAAGCCGACCGGCTGGATCTTTCTTTGGATGTCATTGAACGGGTGCTGGCCAGCCCCGATCTGAAAGGTTGGGACGGTTTCGGCGTCGTCGTCCAGGCCTATATGGCGCGCGCAACCTTTGTTATCGACTGGCTGTATGATCTGGCCGAGCGGCTGGACCGGCGGATCATGGTGCGCCTGGTCAAGGGGGCCTATTGGGACAGCGAGATAAAAAATGCCCAGGTCGAGGGCCTGGCCGGATATCCGGTGTTCACCCGCAAAGCCTCGACCGATATCTGTTACCTGGCGTGTGTCCGGCGTCTGCTGGCCATGACCGGGCGCATCTATCCCCAGTTCGCCACCCACAACGCCCACACCCTGGCCGCCGTGCTGGAAATGGCGGGGGACGCCGGGCCGTTTGAATTCCAGCGCCTGCACGGCATGGGTGAAGCGCTGCACAATAACATCAAACGTCAGACCGGACACAGGTGCCGGATCTACGCGCCGGTGGGAAACCACAAAGACCTGCTGGCCTATCTGGTCCGCCGCTTGCTGGAAAACGGCGCTAATTCGTCGTTCGTCAATCGGGTCCTGGACCACGACATCGCCCCCGACCAGGTGGTCCGTGATCCCCTGGCCGTGATGGCCGGTTGGTCGGCTATGGCCAATCCGGGTATCCCCTTGCCGCAAGACCTGTATGGCCGGGAGCGCCAAAATTCCAACGGGGTCAATCTGGCCGATCCACTGGTGCTGGCCGATTTGGATGACCAGCGGCAACGGTTTCGTAGGGCCACCTGGACCGTATCGGTCGCCGGGTCTGAAACAACCGAGACGGTTCGCAACCCGGCCAACAACAAGGATAATGTGGGAACGGTTCACATCGCCACCGTCGCAAACGTCGATCAGGCGCTCACCCAGGCCGCTGCGGCGGTGGCCGACTGGCGGCGGGTGCCGGTCGGTGAACGGGCCGATATCTTGCTCGCCATCGCCGAACAGTTGGAAACCCATGCCGCTGAATTCTATGCCCTGGCCTGTCGCGAAGCCGGCAAGACATTGCCCGACGCCATTGGTGAAGTGCGCGAGGCGGTGGATTTTTGCCGCTACTATGCCGACCAGGCAAGGGCAATGTCGGAGGGCCCGAGCCGAGGCGTCTTCGTTTGCATTTCGCCGTGGAATTTCCCCCTGGCGATCTTCACCGGCCAGGTCGTGGCGGCGCTGGTCACCGGCAACGCGGTGATCGCCAAACCGGCCGAGCAAAGCCCGCTGATCGCCGCCCGCGCCGTGGCACTGATGCATCAGGCGGGGATTCCCAAAAACGTGTTGCAATTGTTGCCCGGTGCCGGTGCCCGGGTTGGCGCGGCCCTGGTCGCCGACCCGCGGGTTGATGGCGTCTGCTTTACCGGATCCATGGGCACGGCGGCGATCATCAACCGGGCCATGGCGGCGACGGGAAATCCCGCGGCACCGCTAATCGCCGAGACCGGCGGCCTGAACGCCATGATCGTCGATTCCACGGTTCTGCCGGAACAGGCGGTCGATGACATTATTGCGTCGGCCTTTCAGAGCGCCGGTCAGCGCTGTTCGGCCCT